>DASYPG010000050.1:0-9344 GCA_036006885.1 Burkholderiales bacterium
ACCACCGCAATGCTCGGCAGCCTGATGCTCCCTGTGATGCTCGCGCGCGGCTATCACCCGACCATGGCGACCGGCCCCCTGATGGCGATCGGCGCCGTGGACATGCTGATACCGCCTTCGGCGCTGACCGTGCTGCTCGGCAGCCTCTCGGGCATCTCGATCTCGAAGCTCCTGATCGGCGGCGTGCTGCCCGGGCTACTTCTGAGCCTCGCGTTCATCATCTACATCATCGCGCGCGTCAAGATGAACCCGGCGCTCGCGCCGGCGTCGAGCTTCGTCGAGTACCGCGGCTGGCAGCGGCTGCGCCCCTTCGTGCAGTACGTCGTGCCCCTGGTCTCGATTTTCGCAATCGTGGTGGCCTCCATGTCCGCCGGCTGGGCGACGCCGACCGAGTCGGCGGCGATCGGCGCGTTCGCGACCATGGTGCTGGCGATGATGTATGGTTCCTTGACGGCAAGGAACCTGTTTGCCGCGCTGCGCGGCACAGCGGCGATCTCGGGCATGATCCTGTTCATCATCGTCGGCGCGACCACCTTCTCGCAGGTGCTGTCGTTCTCCGGCGCGAGCAACGGCCTGGTCGAGATGATCGCCGGGCTCGGGCTGTCGCCCATGGCGGTCATCGCGGCGATGATGCTGCTGCTGGTGTTCCTGGGTCTGTTCGTCGAGCAAGTCAGCATGATGCTGATCACCCTGCCGATCTACATGCCGCTGGTGCAGAAATACGGCGTCGACCCGGTCTGGTTCGGCGTCATGTTCCTGATCTGCATGCAGCTCGGCCTGCTCCTGCCGCCGCACGGCCTGCTCCTGATGACCATGAAGGGCGTGGCGCCGCCGCAGGTGCGCATGAGCCACATTTTCCAGGCGGTGCTGCCGTATATCGCGATGAGCCTGCTGCTCCTCGCCCTGGTGTTCTTCGTTCCGGCGGTCGCCGTGTGGCTGCCTAAGGTACTGCTCTAGCCATGGAACGCTCCTTCAAGGAAGAAGTCGAGAAGCTCAAGCTGGGCGACGGGGAGACCTTCCACGGCGAGGCGATCCTTGCCGTCACCAAGGCGCTGCTGCAGTCAGGCGTCGCCTACGTCGGCGGCTACCAGGGCGCGCCGGTGTCGCACGTCATGGACGTGCTCAACGACGCGCGCGACATCCTCGATGGCCTCGGGGTGCACGTCGAGACCAACGCCAACGAGGCCGGCGCCGCGGCGATGCTCGGCGCCTCGATCAACTACCCGATGCGCGGCGCGGTCGCGTTCAAGTCGACCGTCGGCACCAACGTGGCCTCCGACGCGCTTTCCAACCTTGCCTCCGCCGGCGTCAAGGGCGGCGCGCTGATCGTGCTGGGCGAGGACTACGGCGAGGGCGCCTCGATCATTCAGGAACGCAGTCACGCCTTCGCCATGAAGTCGCAGATCTGGCTGCTCGACCCGCGCCCCAACCTGCCGAAGATCGTCGAGATGGTCGAGCACGGCTTCGAGCTGTCCGAGGCTTCGAGTACGCCGGTGATGCTCGAGCTGCGCATCCGCGCCTGCCACGTCCAGGGTTCTTTCGTAACCAAGAAGAATCTTGCATCGAAGTTCTCCAAGAAAGCCTTCCTCGAGGCCCCGGATTTCGACTATGGCCGCATCTGCCTGCCACCGGCGACCTACGCGCAGGAGAAGCACAAGATCGACGTGCGCTGGCCGGCCGCGGTCGCATACATCAAAGAAAACAAGCTGAACGAGACCTTTCCCGGAGACATGTCGGAACTGGGAATCATCTGCCAGGGCGGCATGTACAACGCGAGCATCCGCGCCCTGCAGACGCTGGGGCTGGCCGACGCCTTCGGCGCCGCCCGCGTGCCGATCTACTGCATGAACGTGACCTATCCGATGGTTCCGGAAGAAATTGTTGATTTTTCAAGAACCAAAAAATCAATCCTGATCGTCGAGGAAGGGCAGCCGGCGTTCATCGAAGAGCAAGTGCTCGCCACCTTGCGACGCTACAACGTGAACGACGTGAAGGTGCGCGGCAAGGACGTGCTGCCGATGGCCGGCGAGTACACGGGCGAGGTGGTGCTTGCGGGCCTTTCCCGCTTTTTCGGTCTGGAAACTGAAATCGGGAAAATAAAAATCCTGAAAAGCAAAGCTGCAGACCTCCTCACCGGGCTGCCCGCGCGCCCGCCGGGCTTCTGCGTCGGTTGCCCGGAGCGGCCGGTGTTCTCGGCCATGAAAATCCTGGAAGGCGATACTGGCAAGTTCCACCTGTCGGCCGACATCGGCTGCCACCTCTTCTCCACGCTGCCGCCGTTCAACATCGGCAACACCGTGCTTGGCTACGGCCTGGGCCTCGCCTCGAACTCCGCGGTGAACCCGATGTTCGCCAAGCGCACCGTGACGATGATGGGCGACGGCGGCTTCTGGCACAACGGCCTCACCTCCGGCATCGCCAACGCCGTGTTCAACAAGAACGACGGCATCCTGGTGATCATGAAGAACGGCTACAGCTCGGCCACCGGCACGCAGGAGCTGCCCTCCTCGCCGCAGCACAGCGAGACGCACGCGCCGGACATGAGCATGGAGCGCGCGCTCGCCGGCATCGGCGCCGACTGGGTCCGCACCGTCGACAACTACCGCGTCGGCGAAGTCGCGAAGACCCTCAAGGAGGCGATGACCACGGACCACAAGGGGCTGAAGGTGATCATCGCCGAGGGCGAGTGCCAGCTCGAACGGCAACGTAAGCTGCGGCCCCAGGTTGCCGAAAAGCTGAAGAAGGGAGACAGGCACGTCCGGGTGAAATACGGCGTCGACGAGGACACCTGCACCGGCGATCACTCCTGCATCCGGCTCTCGGGCTGCCCGACGCTCACCGTCAAGGACAACCCCGACCCGCTGCGCCGCGACCCGGTGGCCACGGTGATCGACGGCTGCGTCGGCTGCGGGCTGTGCGGCGAGAACGCGCACGCCGCGGTGCTGTGCCCGTCCTTCTATCGGGCAGAGGTCATCCAGAATCCAGGCATTTTTGATCGTTTGGTTTTTTTCTTGAGAAAAATCATCCATGGAACGACAGTTCACTGAAGAAATCCGCGCGCTGAAGCTGGGCGACGGCGAGACCTTCCATGGCGAAGGCATCCTCGCGGTCACCAAGGCGCTGCTGCAGTCGGGCGTGTCGTACGTCGGCGGCTACCAGGGTGCGCCGGTGTCGCACCTGCTCGACGTGATGGTGCAGGCGCGCGACTACCTGGACGACCTGGGCGTACACGTCGAGGCCTGCACCAGCGAAGCCTCGGCGGCCGCCATGCTCGGCGCCTCGATCAACTACCCGGCGCGCGGCGCGGTCACCTGGAAGTCGATCGTCGGCACCAACGTCGCGGCGGACGCACTCTCCTATCTCGCCAGCGCCGGCGTCATGGGCGGCACGCTGATCGTGCTTGGCGAGGACTACGGCGAGGGCGGTGTGGTGGCGCAGGAGCGCAGCCACGCCTTCGCAATGAAGTCGCTCATGTGGCTGCTTGACCCGCGGCCCAACCTCGCGACCATCGTCGACATGGTGGAGAAGGGCTTCCAGCTTTCCGAGGCCTCGAATACGCCGGTGATGATGGAGCTGCGCATTCGGGCCTGCCATGTAAGAGGATCTTTCAAGAGTAAAAACAATCAAGCCCCGGCTGTTTCCACCCGGCACCAACTCGACGGCCCGCCCAAGGAATTCATCTACGACCGCCTGGCGCATCCGCCAGCCATTTTCCGGCAGGAGAAGCTCAAGAACGACGTGCGACTGCCCGCGGCGCGCAAGTTCATTCTTGAACGCAAGCTCAATGAAGTCTTCCCCGGCCCGGAGACGGTCGGCCTGATCGTGCAGGGCGGTCTCTACAACGGCCTGCAGCGCTCCCTCGGCCTGATGGGTCTGGGCGACCAGTTCGGCGCCTGCCCGCTGCCGACGCTGGTGCTCAACGTGGTGTATCCGCTCGTAGCCGACGAAATCATCGACTTCTGCAAGGACAAGAGCGCAGTTTTCGTGCTGGAAGAAGGGCAACCCGAGTTCATTGAACAAGAAATAGCGACGATCCTCCGGCGTGCGGATGCGCCAGCGAAGCTGCACGGCAAGGATTGCATGCACATGGCCGGCGAATACAACACGGAATCGCTGGTGCGCGGCCTGTCGAAATTCCTCGCGCGGCATGCCCCTCGCCTGAATACGTCTCGCGGCGCCGATTGGCTGAGTGGAATCAAGAAGACAAGAGAAACTGCAGGCAGCCTGCTGGCGGCATTGCCAGCGCGGCCGCCGACCTTCTGCGTCGGCTGCCCGGAGCGGCCGGTGTTCTCGGCGATGAAGCTGGTGGCGCAGGACGTCGGGCGGCCGCACGTCTCGATGGACGTCGGCTGCCACGCCTTCGCCAGCTTCGAGCCGTTCTCGCAGGGCAACACGCTGCTCGGCTACGGCATGAGTTTGGCGAGCGCCGCAGGCGTCGGGCCGATGTCGTCGCGCCGCACCGTGTCGGTGATGGGCGACGGCGGCTTCTGGCACAACGGCCTGCTATCGGGCGTCGCTTCCAACCTGCTCAACAAGGGCGACGGCGTGCTGGTGATCATGAAGAACGGCTACGCCTCCGCCACCGGCACGCAGGAGCTCATCTCCTCGCCGTCAGAGGAGGCGCGCGACGCGGCGGTGGGCAAGAGCGCGGTGCACGACGATCGCACCATCGAGGACACGCTTGCCGGCCTGGGCGTGAAGTGGCTGCGCACGGTGAACAACTACCGCGTCGGCGATATGGCGAAGACCTACAAGGAGGCCATGACCACGAAGGAAAAGGGCCTCAAGGTGATCGTCGCCGAGGGCGAGTGCCAGCTCGAGCGCCAGCGGCGGCTCAAGCCGATCGTGGCCAAGAATCTTTCCTCGGGAAAAAGGACCGTGCGTGTGAAGTACGGCGTCGACGAGGACACCTGCACCGGCGATCACTCGTGCATCCGGCTCTCAGGCTGCCCGACGCTCACCGTGAAGGACAACCCGGACCCGCTGCGCCGCGACCCGGTCGCGACGGTGATCGACGGCTGCGTCGGCTGCGGGCTGTGCGGCGAGAACGCCCACGCCGCGGTGCTCTGCCCGTCGTTCTACCGCGCCGAGGTGATCCAGAACCCTGGCGCATTCGACCGCTTCAAGGCGAAGCTGAGAGGCCTGTTCGCATGACACTTCCCGAACGTCCGATCACGATCCTCATCGCGGCCCTCGGCGGCGAAGGCGGCGGCGTGATGGCCGACTGGCTGATGGAGGCCGCGACGCAGTCCGCCCTGCCGGCTCAAGCCACCTCGATCCCCGGCGTCGCGCAGCGCACCGGGGCGACGACCTACTACCTCGAGATCTATCCGGCGAAGAAAAGCGAGCTCGGCGGCAGGGAGCCGGTGCTTTCGCTGACCCCGAGCCCCGGCAACGTCGACATCATGGTGGCTTCCGAGCTGGTCGAAGCCGGGCGCGCCATGGCGAACGGCTACGTGAGCCCCGAGCGCACCACCCTCATCGCCTCGACGCACCGCATCTACGCCACCGTGGAAAAGATGCAGATGTCCGACGGGCGCTACGACGGCGAGCGCGTCGTCAACGCGGCCAGGCAGCTCGCGCGGCGCTCGCTGCTCTTCGACATGCGCAAGCTCGCGCAGGAAAACAGCACCGTGATCAACGCCGTGCTGTTCGGCGCCATGGCGGGAAGCGGCGCGCTTCCGCTCAAGCGCGAAGCCTGCGAGCAGGCGATCCGCCAGGCCGGCCGCGGCGCCGAGGCGAGCCTGCGCGGCTTCGCCGCGGGCTGCGAGATCGCGCTCGGCCAGCGCCCCGCGCCGGGCGAGGCGGCGGCGCCGCGGCGGGCGACCGAGCTGCACGAGGTGATGCGGCTCGCGCTGAAACGGCTGCGCGAGTACCAGGGCGAGCGCTACGCCAAGCTGTACGAGCGGCGCATGCAGCCCTTCCTCGACGGCGAAGGCAGGCTCGCCGCAGAAGTGGCGCGCCATCTCGCGCTGTGGATGGCGTACGAGGACATCGTGCGCGTCGCGGACCTGAAGACGCGAGCCTCGCGCTTCGAGAGGATCCGCAAGGAGGTGGGCGCGAAGAACGGCGAGCCGGTGGTGGTGATCGACTACCTCAAGCCCGGCCTCGAGGAATTCGCGTCTGTTTTGCCAAAATACTTTGGAAAAAAGCTTGTAGCGTGGGCCCAGAAGCGCGGCAAGCTCGACGCCTACAACATCGGCATGCACATCAAGACGAGCAGCGTCTTCGGCTTCCTGCTGGTGCGCTCGCTCGCGTGGCTGCGGCCGCTGCGCCCGTTCAGCTACCGCTACCACGAGGAGCAGGAGCTGATCGAGCGCTGGCTTTCCCTCGTGGCCGACGCGGCGAGGCGCGATGCGGCGCTCGCGCACGAGGTAGCGGACTGCGCCCGTCTCATCAAGGGCTACGGCGAAACGCATCGGCGCGGCAAAGCGAACTTCCTCGCCATCGTCGACGCGCTGGTCGACAACCCCCCGACCCCCGACGCCCGCGAGCAGGCGGCGGCGATCCGCAAGGCGCGGGAGGCGGCGCTGGCGGACCCGGAAGGCAAGCACCTCGGACAGGCGCTCGGCAAGCCGGTCGTCTGGCTGAAACCGGTCGCCCGAACGTAGAATTCAGGCGGATGAACGCTCCCGACAAGACATTCCTCAACCGGGAATACAACAACCGCGAGCTCGTCCCCGAGCATCCGCAGTACTTCGCCCGCTGGCAGCAGTCCTCGGCGCTGGCGCGCAGCCGCATGGTCTCGCAGCTCGACCTCGCCTACGGAACGATGCCCGGCGAGAGGCTCGACCTGTTCCCGGCGCGCAAGGGCGACGGCAGCTGCTTCATGTTCATCCACGGCGGCTATTGGCGCTCGCTCGACAAGAGCGACTTCTCGTTCCTCGCGCCGGCGCTGGTGGACGCCGGCATTTCGCTCGCGGTGGTCAACTACGACCTGTGCCCGAAGGTCCGCATCGAGGAGATCGTCCAGCAGCTGCTGCGCGCCAGCCGCTGGCTGTGGCTGCACGCCGAGGAGCACGGAATGGACCAGGACCGGCTCTACGTCGGCGGCCATTCGGCGGGCGGCCACCTCGCCGCGATGATGATGTGCGCGCAGTGGCCAGCGTTCGACCGGCGCCTGCCGAAGGATCTGTGGAAAGGCGCGCTCGCCGTCAGCGGCGTCTACGACCTGCGGCCGCTCATCCAGGTCGATTTTCTTCAGCCCGACTTGCGCCTGGACGAGGCATCGGCCGCCCGCGTTTCCCCCGCGCTGATGATGCCGGCCACGCGCTGCCCGGTCATGACCTGCGTCGGCGGAGACGAGTCGAGCGAGTTCCATCGCCAGAACGCCCTTATCGGCGAGCGCTGGCGCGCCGCCTTCGCCGGCGATATCGCGATGCCCGGAACGCACCACTTTTCAGTCGTGGACGGTCTCGCCGACCCGGCAAGCGCGCTCTTCGCCGGCACGCGCCGCCTCATGAAGCTCGACAAGTGACCGACTACCTCAAGCCGGGGCGCTTCGTCGACAGCGATCACCCGGCGGTCATCGATTTTGCAAAGAAGAACTGCTCTGGGACGACTGAGCGCGAAAAGGCGGTGTCGCTCTATTACGCCGTGCGCGACCGCATCCGCTACAACCCGTTCCAGAACTTCACCCTCGACGACACCTACCGCGCGTCCGTGTGCATCGCGCAGGGCAACGGCTGGTGCGTGCCCAAGGCGGCGCTGCTCGCGGCGTGCGCGCGTGCCGTGGGCATCCCGGCGCGGGTCGGCTACGCCGACGTCCGCAACCACATCACGACTCCGGAGCTCACCGCGAAAATGGGCACCGATCTCTTCGTGTTCCACGGCTATACCGACCTCCTGCTCGACGCGGGATGGGTCAAGGCGACGCCGGCCTTCAACCTTTCCCTGTGCACGCGGTTCCGCGTCAAGCCGCTCGAGTTCGACGGCGGTACCGATTCGCTGTTCCATCCGTTCGACGAGGACAACCGCAGGCACATGGAGTACGTGCGCGAACGCGGCAGCTTCGCCGACGTGCCCGCGGACGAGATCAAGCGCGTTTTCAGCCAGACCTATCCCGAGTACTTCAACCTAGGCCCGGACGCGGCCCGGTACAGCTTTTATCCCGTGTAGGTGCAGCTTTGACCCGCTGAGTCGCGACGGACGGTGACGCGGGCGAGCGACGAAAAGCGCGGCGCCAGCCGGCGCCAGATCCAGCTGCACAGGCTCTCGAGGCTGGGCTTTTCCAGCCCGTCGAGCTCGTTGAGCAGGCGATGATCGAGCGCGGCGCGCAGCTCGCCGCAGGCTTGTTCGAGCTCGGCGAAGTCGACGACGAAGCCAGTGCGCGGGTCGGGCTCGCCGCGCAGCGCGACCTCGGCCTGGAACGAGTGGCCGTGCACGCCGCGATTCGGATGGCCGGACGGAAAATGGGTGAAGTGGTGCGCGGCGTCGAAGCCGAAGCGGTAGGCGAGCTCCATCACGGTCAGGGAATCCCGATCAGCTTGTGCGTCTGCAGGCTGAGACGCCAGCGCGGGTGCGTCCGGCAGTACGCGACCGCAAGCTCGGTGTTGCGTGCGCGTTGCGGGCCGTCCATGGGCTGCAGGAAGAAATTCGCGAATTCGAGCTGCTCGAAGCGCTCCGGTTCGGCTCCCGGCTGCGGAAACACGAGCTTCAGCTCGTTTCCGGCGCGCACCGAGAGGGGCGCCCCCGCCTTGGGGCTGACGCAGATCCAGTCGATGGCCGCCGGCGGGGGTAGCGTTCCGTTGGTTTCGATCGCCACCCGGAAGCGGTGCGCGTGCAACCTCTCCAGGAGTGGCGCATCGAGCTGCAGGAGCGGCTCGCCGCCGGTGCACACGACGAAGCGGTTCAATTCGGTGCCCCGCGGCCACGCCGCGAGAACGGCGTCGGCGAGCGCTCCCGCGACGGCGAATTTGCCGCCGGCGGCACCCTCGGTACCGACGAAGTCGGTGTCGCAGAACTTGCACACCGCGCTCGCGCGATCCTCCTCACGACCCGACCAGAGGTTGCAGCCCGCAAAGCGCAGGAACACCGCCGGCGTCCCGACGTTCGCGCCCTCGCCCTGCAGCGTGTAGAAGATCTCCTTGACCGCGTAAGCCATGTCAGCGTCCCGTCCAGGCTTCGTAGCCACGCCTGCGCAAGTCGCATGCCGGGCAGCTACCGCAGCCGTAACCCCAGGCGCGCCGCTCGCCGCGTTCGCCGAGGTAGCAGGTATGCGTCTGGTCGATGATCAGGTCGACCAGGGGCTGCCCGCCCAGCTCGAGCGCCATCTGCCAGGTTTGCGCCTTGTCGATCCACATCAGCGGCGTTTCGATGCAGATGCGCCGCTCGAGGCCCAGACC
>DASYPG010000051.1:0-3734 GCA_036006885.1 Burkholderiales bacterium
GGCTTCGGCGAAGGCAATTTCAAGGCGCTGTTCGAGTCGATCGAGCTCGATCAGATGCGCAGAGGGGTCCTTAAAACGCCATGACAGCGAAGCTTCCCACTCCAGCAAATTGGTCCAGGGATTCGAGCCGCGACGCCATCACCCGCGAGCTCGTGTTCCCGGATTTCAACCGCGCTTTCGCGTTCATGACGCAGGTGGCGCTCGCCGCCGAGAAGGCGGACCACCATCCCGAGTGGAGCAACGTCTACAACAAGGTGCGCATCACGCTCAGCACGCACGACGCCGGCGGGGTGACGCAGAAGGACCTCGACCTGGCGCGCTTCATCGACACGGCCTACGCCAGGCTCAAGGGGTGAAGGCAGGGGTGAAGCACGGCGCGGCGGCGGGCGTGCGCCCGGAACGCCCGGACTGGACGATCGATCAGGCGTGGGACAAGTACACCGGCGCCGAGCACGCGGTCTGGCGCGCGCTGTTCGAGCGTCAGTCCAGGCTCCTGCCGGGACGCGCCTGCGACGAGTTCGTCGACGGCATGAAGCGGCTGCCGATCGGCCCCGAGTCGATCCCGGATTTCCGCCGTCTCTCCGACGTGCTCGGCAAGCGCACCGGCTGGCAGGTGGTAGCGGTGCCGGGTCTCGTTCCCGACGAAGTGTTCTTCGAGCACCTCGCCAACCGCCGCTTTCCCGCCGGGCAGTTCATCCGCAAGCCCGGCCAGTTCGACTACATCGAGGAGCCCGACGTATTCCACGATGTCTTCGGCCACGTGCCGATGCTGATGCACCCGGTAATGGCCGATTACATCCAGGCCTACGGCAAGGGCGGCCTGCGCGCGCAGAAGCTCGGCGTGCTGCCCAACCTCGCGCGCGTCTACTGGTACACGGTCGAGTTCGGGCTCGTCGAGCAGCGCGCGGGCGTGCGCATCTACGGCTCGGGCATCGCCTCGTCGTTCACCGAGAGCGTGTTCGCGCTCGAGGACCGCTCGCCCAACCGCATCGGCTTCGAGCTCGCGCGCGTGATGCGCACGCGCTACCGCATCGACGATTTCCAGGAAACCTATTTCGTGATCCGGAGCATCGACGAACTGCTCGAGCTCGCGCGCGTCGATTTCGCCCCCGTCTACGCTGCCGTCCGCGGGCAGCCCGAGCTCGAGCCCGGCCAGGTCCTGCCCCAGGACCGCGTCCTGCAGCGCGGCAGCGGCGCCTACCATGCGAGGAAGCGCAATGCAGTTCACTGACCGCACCGTCGTCATCACCGGAGCTTCAGGCAACCTCGGCCGCGTCGTGGCGAAAGCGTTCGCCGACCTCGGCGCCCGGCTGGCCCTTCTCGACCTGAAACGCGGCGACCTGCAGGACCGCCCAAACCAGGTGTTTCTGGACGTGGATTTATTCAAGCCGGACAGCGCGGGCGCGGCCGTCGGAAAAGCGCTCGAGCGCTTCGGCCGGATCGACGTCCTGTGCAACATCGCCGGCGGCTTCCGCATGGGCTCGCCGGTGCATGAGACCAAGGATGCCGACTGGGATTTCCTCTTCGGCGTGAACGCGCGCAGCGTCCTCAATACGGCCCGCGCCGCGGTGCCGGCCATGCTCAAGGGCGGCGGAGGCAAGATCGTCAACATCGGCGCCTTTGCAGCGCAGCGCGGCGCCGCGAACATGGGCGCGTACGTCGCCTCGAAAAGCGCCGTGATCCGGCTCACCGAGTCGATGGCGGCCGAGCTAAGGGAGAAGAACATCAACGTGAACTGTGTGCTGCCGACGATCATCGATACGCCCGAGAATCGAAAGGCGATGCCCAACGCAGATCCGCGCAAATGGGTCGCCCCCGACGACCTTGCCTCGGTGATCGTGTTCCTCGCCTCCGACGCTGCACGCGCAATCCACGGCGCTGCCATTCCGGTCACCGGCCTGAGCTGACGCGCCCGGCACATGCCTTGCTGCCGCAAGGCGTGCGCTCGTCCATCATCGTCGGCCTGATCATCGGCGCTGTGCTCGCCGCGATCGCGGCCTATTTCTTGCCGGAGCGCGAAACGACGATCACGCGCAACGCGGCGGCCGAAGAGATCCGGGAGAATGTGAGCGTCGTGCGACCCTGGGTGAACGAGCTGAAGGACCTCAAGGAGCTCAAAGAGCTCAAAGAGCTCAGGAAATGAAGGCGGGCGGCGGCCGAAACGCCCCGCTAGCGAGCGAAAGCTGCTTCGCGAGCGCGAGCAGCGCCGGCTCGCTCCAGCGCCGGCCGAGCACCTGCACGCCGATCGGCAGCCCTTCCTTCGTAATGGCGAGCGGCAGCACCACGGCCGGGTGGCCCGTGAGATTGAACGGGCAGGTGAACGCAGTGGTGGCGAGGAAGTAGGGCACCTTGCGCTCGTCGACCTCGACCAGCGTGCCGAAGGGAACGTGGCCGATCGCCGGCCCGTACGCCACGGGGCAAAGCCACGCGTCGCAATTGGCGAAGAACGCTTCCAGCGCGCCGATGAGCTTGTCGCGCCGGGTAAGCGCGACCATGTAGTCGGCGATGCTCGCGCGCGCGCCTCTCGCCGCGCCGCGCGCCACCGGCAGGTCGCCGAGCGATGCCCGCAGCTTCTCCACGCGCTCTCGCGCCGCTTCGCCTTGCGTCACCACACGCTCGGCGATCACGATCTCGCCCCAGGTCTCCCAGGCATCGTCAAAGCTGAAGCCGGCGGGACTTCGGTTTTCGACCTTGGCCCCGAGGTCAGCGAGCTTGTTCATCAAACCCGCTATTGCTTGCGTGGTCTCGCGCGAAGGCGTCTCGCTGCCGAACTGGGTGGTCCAGCAGAATCGGTATGAAGAGACAGGCCGCTCAGGCACATCGTCAAGCGGCGCGGGTGCGGTCTCCCAGTCGCGATCGTCGGGCCCGGCGATGACCTTGAGGATCGCGGCGAGGTCATCGACCGAGCGGGCGAGCGGTCCCAGCGTGTTCATGTGGCGCAGGGCGTGGGGCGTTCCAGGCACCTCGGGAATGTGGCCGGTGTTGGGCACGCGGCCTTCGGTGGGCTTCAGCCCGAAGAGCCCGCACCAGTGCGCGGGCACGCGCACCGAGGCCGCGAGGTCGCTGCCGACGTCGAATGCCGAGAGGCCCGCCGCGACCGCCGCGGCGCCGCCGCCAGTGGAACCGCCGGGCGTGCGCTCGAGGTTCCACGGGTTGTTGGTGCGGCCGAAGATCGGATTGTCGGCGCGCCCGTCGGCCGAGAGCGGCGGCACGTTGGTTTTTCCGATCAGCACCGCGCCCGCCGCTTTCAGGCGCGCGACCGCGGTCGCGTCCTTCGTCGGCACGTGATTCGAAAGCGGCGGATAGCCGCCGGTAGTACGCACGCCCGCCGTCTCGAGCGCGTCCTTGATCGTCATCGGCACGCCGTGCAGCGGCCCCCACAGCTCGCCGCGCGCAAGCGCGGCGTCGGCTTCGCGCGCGCGGGCTCGCGCGCCGGCTTCGTCGAGCGTGCAGATCGCGTTCAGCGCCGGATTGTATTTTTGAATCCGGCTTAGAAAAGTTTCCAGAACTTCGAGCGCAGAAATGCGCCGCAGGCGGATTGCCGCGGCGATTTCGAGCGCGCTGGCGAACGGGTCGATCATTCCATGCCGAGCAGCTTCATCGCGTTGCCGAAGTAGATCCGCCTTTTATCCGTTTCAGACAAGTTCAGCGCTTCGACGGAGTTGATTCCCTCGCGGATGAACATCGGCCCGCCTTCGGGATCGAACGGGCAGTCGCTCGCGAACACGACGTGG
>DASYPG010000052.1:0-1629 GCA_036006885.1 Burkholderiales bacterium
AGGGAATTTCCACATGCTCCAGGCGCGGCCGCCGGATGTGCCTGGCCGCCGCGCGCAGGCAGTCCACGCCGCGCATATAGTCATCGAGCCCTTCCTTGCTCTTCGGCTGCAGGAACCGCTCGCCCACGTGGTAATAGGCGCTCGCGCGCTGCAGGTACTGCGCGCCGCTCAGGGTGCGCCCGTCGGCGATGCGCTCGCGCCCGCGGTCCTCCACGGTGCGCGCCTCGCGCGCCCACTCCCGAAACCAGGCATCGTCGTCGCCGACCCGGTTCTTCAGCCGCAGCCCGATGCGATTGATCTCGCCGATCTCGGCGCCGCCCCACGGCGCCATGTTGAGGCCGATCAACAGGCCATGTGACCAGCGATAATTTTCCGGAAAATAGGTGAAAGACAGCTCCTCCTGCGCAGCATGCATGGGCGGCATTGCTCCCTCGTTGCTTGTTCGCGTGCGGGTTCGAGCAGCGGCATGGCACGCCCGCGCTGCCGTGACAACGGCCTTCAATCCCGCAGCTTGAAGCGCTGAATCTTGCCGGTCGCGGTGCGCGGCAGGTCGGGCCGGATATCGATCCAGCGCGGATACTTCCACGGACCGGCGCGCTCCTTCACATGCGAGCGCAAGGTCTCGAACAGCTGCTCGTCGGCGGCATAGCCGTTCTTGAGCACGATGAAAGCCTTCGGCTTGACCAGTCCATCGCCGTCCTCCTTGCCGACGACGGCGGCCTCGAGCACGGCTTCGTGGGAGGCGAGCGCGGCCTCGACCTCGAACGGCGATACCCACATGCCGTTCACCTTGAACATGTCGTCGGTGCGCCCGCAGTAGAAGTAGTAGCCGTCCTCGTCGCGCAGATACTTGTCGCCGGTATAGGTCCATTCGCCCACGAAGGTGCGGCGGCTCTTGGCGCGCTGGTTCCAGTAGCCTTCGCCGGCCGAGGGCCCGCGCACCACCAGTTCGCCGATCTCCCCGGGCGCAACGTCCTGCCCGGTCTCGTCGACGATCCTCACGTCGTATCCCGGCACCGGCTTGCCGGTCGATCCGTAGCGGATGTCGCCCGGCCGGTTGCTCAGGAACGTCTGCAGCATCTCGGTCGAGCCGATGCCGTCGAGGATGTCGACGCCCACCACCGCGCGCCAGCGTTCGCCGAGATGCGCGGGCAGCGCCTCCCCCGCCGAAATGCACAGCCGCAGGCGGTCCGAGCCCGCGCCGGGCCCGATCTCGGGATGCGCGAGCAGAGCCGCGTACAGCGACGGCACCCCATAGAAAATGGTGGGGCGATGACGGCGCAGCGTCGCCAGCACCGCCTGCGGCGTCGGCCGATCCGGCAGCAGCACGGCGCTCGCGCCGACCGACATGGGAAATGACACGGCATTGCCCAAACCATAGGAGAACGACAGCTTCGCCGCGGAGAAGACGACGTCGTCCTCGCGCAGGCCGATGACGCCCTGGCCCATGAGCGTCGCGGTCGCCATCAGGCTGGTATGAACGTGCCGGACCGCCTTGGGATCGCCGGTCGAGCCCGACGTGTACATCCAGAACGCAACCTCGTCCGACATGGTCGCGGCGGTGAACGGCGTGGGTTGCGCCCCCGCCAGCACGTCCTCGAAGAACAGCACGTCCTGCAACGCGGCCTT
>DASYPG010000053.1:0-8471 GCA_036006885.1 Burkholderiales bacterium
GCCGGTGAGCGCCGAGGAAGCCGAGCGCATGATCGAGCGCGTGAAAGGGCTCGCGGTGATTCGCGGCTATCGCAACCTGCCGCGCGGAGACGTGCAGGCCCTGGCCAGGGCGGTCTCGGATTTCTCGCGCCTCGGCCTAATCTCCGGGCGGCCGGTCGCGGAAGCCGAGCTCAATCCGCTCATCGTCAAGACGCACGGCGTGGTCGCGGTCGACGCGCGCCTCGCGCTGAAAGGCTAGCGGTGCCGCTCGCCGCGTTGCGCGAGGTTCTCGCCGCCGCCGGAGTCGAAGCGTCCGACCCGCCACACATCACCGGCGCGGATCCGGTCGTCCGAACTCGCTATCGCGTGGGTACGGCCGGCGCGGCGGCGCTCGCGGCGCTCGGGCTGGCGGTCGCACGATTCGGCGAGCTGCGAGGGCTGCCGCGGCAGCGCGTCGCGATCGATCTGCGTGCCGCGGCGGCTTCGCTTCGCAGCGCGCGCTATCTGCGCGTCGGCGGGCGGTCGCCGCCGCCCCAGTGGGATCCACTGAGCGGCTTCTATCCGGTGCGCGACGGCTGGATCAGCATCCACTGCAATTTCCCCAATCATCGCGAAGCTGCGCTGAAAGTCCTGCAGACCGCGCCGGACCGGCAACAGGCCGAGCAAAGGAGCTCGAGCTGGGCGGGCGAAGCGCTGGAAGACGCGATCCACGCCGCCGCGGGCTGCGCGGGTTTCGTGCGCAGCGCGGCCGAGTGGCAGCGGCACGCACAGGCGAAAGCCATCGCGGCACGGCCACTCCTGGAGATCGTGCGCATCGCGGACGCTCCGCCCGTGAAAGTCCCGCCAGGCAAGAGACCGCTCGAGGGCGTGCGCGTGCTCGACCTGACGCGCGTGCTCGCGGGCCCCACGTGCGCGCGCAGTCTTGCCGAGCACGGCGCGGATGTGCTCAAGATCAGCGCGGAACACCTGCCTGGTTCGGGCCCGATGGACGTCGATACCGGTATCGGCAAGCTCTCGGCGCGGCTGGATCTCAGGACCGACGAGGACAGGGCCAGCCTCAAGCAACTCATCACGGAAAGCGACGTTTTTTCGCAGTCCTATAGGCCGGGGACGCTCGCGGCGCGCGGCTTCTCGCCGGAGGCGCTCGCCGCCCTGCGCCCGGGCATCGTCTGCGTTTCGCTCTCCGCCTGGGACACGGTCGGGCCGTGGCGCGCGCGGCGCGGCTTCGACAGCATCGTGCAGTCGGTGAGCGGCATGGCCGAGCTCTCGGCCAAGGACGGCAGACCGCAATACCTTCCCGTGTCGGCGATCGATTACGTGAGCGGCTACCTGATGGCCTTCGGCGCCACGGTCGCGCTCGAGCGGCGCGCGCGCGAAGGCGGCAGCTGGCTGGTGCGGGTCGCGCTCGCACGCGTAGGCCAATGGATCGCGGACCGGGGCCTGCTGCCGCAGGATGCCGTCGATGAAATTCCGCCGGAGCTGCCGGAGGAGGAACTGCAAGCGCTGATGGGTGAGATGGAAACGCCCGCGGGCAGGATCCGCTACCTGCGCCCCGTGGTGCAGCTTTCGCAGACGCCGCCCTACTGGACCCGGCCGCCGGTGCCGCTCGGCACGCACCCGGCGCTGTGGCCGGAAAGAAACTGACGCCGCTACAGCGAGGTCAGCCCTTTCCTGATTGCATACTTCGTCAATTGCGCGACGGTGTGAAGCTCCAGCTTGTGCATGATGTTCCGGCGGTGCACTTCCACGGTGGCGGCGGAAATGTCGAGCCGCTCGGCGATCTCGCGGGAGTGCTTGCCCTCGGCGAGGAGGGTCAGGACTTCCTGTTCCCGCCGCCCGAGGACGCTGACCGGCGGTCCGAACCTCTCCAAGGCATACGCCTGCGAAGCGATCGCCCGCGACAGGTACAGTCCGCCGGCGGACACCACCCGGATCGCCTGGACCACTTCATCGGCCGCCGCCGACTTGACTACATAGCCCATGGCGCCCGCTTCCAGCATGCCGTAGACGATGCTCCACTCGGTGTGCTCAGACAACGCGATCAGCTTGACCGGCTGCGCTTCGTGCTGCATCAAGCGCGCGACTTCCATCCCGTTCATGTCCGGAAGCGCGATATTCAGCAGGAGGACGTCCGCGGGACACTCGCGGGTCATGCTGATCGCCTGCGCTCCGGTGCCCGCCTCGCCTACGATGCGGATGTCGGTCTCTCTGCTCAGAACGGAGGCAAGTAGCTCGCGCAGCATGCGCTGCTTTTCGACGATGGCCACGCCGATGGTCATCTTTAGGCTCGTTTTCTTCCCCCGCGGTCATTCAAGCAGGTAACGGCTATGGGCGAAAATTGCCCTAAGGTCCTATTGCGCGTCCTCCCGAGTCTGGAATTCGCCTACCGCGCCCGCCGCACCAAGACATTCGCGCAGGCCGGCGCGCTCGATGCGGCTCGCCAGCTCGGCGAGCGAGCGGACGCCCATCTTCTGCTGCACTCGGGAGCGGTGGACCTTGATGGTCTTCTCGGCCGCGCCCAGCTCCTTGGCGATCTCCTTGTTGCGCTTGCCCTGGAGAAGCTGCTTGAGCACTTCCCTTTCCCGCGATGTCAACAGCGAGAAAAGCTGCGCCGCACGCGATCGTTCCGCCTGCGCGGCGCTCGACAGGCGCGAGCGCGCGATCGCGGATTGCACCGCGACGATGAGCTCCGATGCATGGAACGGCTTGGTGAGGAAATCGAGCGCGCCCGCCTTCATCGCCTGCACGCTGCTCGGCACATCGCCGCGGGCGCTGATGAAGATCACCGGGGCAGGATTGCCGGCGCGGAGCAGCGCGTCCTGCACTTCGAGTCCCGTCATGCCGGGCATCCGCAGATCGAGCACGATGCAGTCGGCCGTCTCGATGTCCGGCTGTGCGAGGAGCAGCTCGCCTGATGCGAACGTGCGCACGGAATAGTCAGCGCAGCGCAGGAGGCGGGTCACGGCGTCGAGCACGGCCCGATCGTCGTCGACGACCCAGACACAAGGCGTGAACTCGGCACGCTCGGCCGACGGCGTAACGGCGCTGGCGGTCATTACGTGCTGCATTGCACACCCGCGCCGGTTACGTGTCTTGCTGGAAAGCGTGTTTCCAATGGATGACACGGCAATACAGGAAAACCGGTAGCTGTCCGGGTGGCTTCGCTTTCGGGCCTCGATCCGACGAATAGATAAGAATCCGCGCCGTCGCTCGCGCGAGACATTGCCCAATAGGCCAATAGCCGAGCGCCAAGCGCGGCGAAGACAATGCCTAGTTTCGCCTGCTTACGTCACCCGAAGGGAGGACGAACATGGAGATGACGCAAATCCTCGCCGAGCTTGGTGGGCTGCGGTCCATGGCGCGAGAGTTGGGCGTGACCGAGAAGCAGGTGCGCAACGGCGCCGAAGCGCTCATTCCGGCGATTCTCGCTGCATTCAGGAAGGAAGCACAGTCGCAGCCGCAGGGACGGGATCCCCTTGGCGAGCTCACAGCGCAATTGGATAGCGGCGAGCTGCTCGACAACGTTCTCGCGCCGCGGCCGACCGACGTGAGGCGAGGCGACGAATTGCTCCGACATCTCTTCGGATCCAAGGATGTGAGCGGCGCGATCGCGCAGAACGCAGCTTCTCAGTCGGGACTTGAGCCTTGCCTGCTCGAGCAGATGCTTCCGATGCTTGCGATGCTGGTGGTGGGCTACATGGCTAGGCAGTCCGGCTCCGTCCCGCCGCAAGAGTCGGCGGCCAGCTCAATGCATCAATCCAGGTCCATTCGGGGATAGCCTCCCTTCCTGAGCGCCGCGGCGGCGCGAGAGAAGCACTCGATTCATAGCGGCCCGCCGGCGCCGTGGCGCTTCTCGCTGGGATGGAATACGCTGCATACTCGCGCCTGTGATCGAACGCATCGCGCAGCTCGTGAACGCCGACCCGGCGATCGTGCGCTGGGGCCGCCACATGAACGAGACGTTCATGGTCGAGGTGGGCGAGACGCAGTACCTCGTCACGGTGGCGGCGGGCCGCATCGAGAAGGTCGAGCGCGGCCCGTTCGTCATGCGCTCCTGGCGCTTTGCCATCCGGGCGAGCGCGGAGCACTGGGAGAAATTCTGGCGCGACCCGCCGCCGCCGGGCTGGCACGACCTGTTCGCGCTCCTGCGCCGCGGCGAAGTCGCGTTCGAGGGCGACCAGCGCGTTCTCATGGCGCACCTGCTGTACCTCAAGCTCGCGCTCGCGTCGCTGCGGAAGCGATGAAGATCGAACCGATCACCGGCCGCTACGCGCACATCGAGCTCGAGGGTCGAGAGCACCGCGTGTACTTCGAGGAGGCGGGCGAGGGCATTCCGCTCCTGTGCCTGCACACCGCCGGCTCCGACGGCCGGCAGTACCGTGCGGTGCTGAACGACGCCGAGATCGCTCGGCGGTACAGGGTGATTGCGTTCGACATGCCCTGGCACGGCAAGTCCTCGCCGCCGGCGGGCTGGGAGGAGGAGGACTATCGGCTCACCACGGGACGCTACACCGGCATGATCATGAGCGTGGCGCGCTCGCTCGGGCTCGAGCGGCCGGTCGTCATGGGCTGCTCGATCGGGGGCCGCATCGTGCTCGACCTGGCGCTCAGTCATGCGCGCGAATTACGTGCCTTGATCGGCCTGCAGTCGGGCGCTTTCGTCGAGCGCTATTACGACCCGGCGTGGCTCGATCATCCCGAAGTGCACGGTGGTCGGGCCTGCGGCGCCGTGGCCTACGGCCTGATGTCGCCCCTCAGTCCGCGCCACGAAGTCTGGGAAACTGTGTGGCACTACATGCAGGGCGGCCCGGGCGTGTTCACCGGAGACCTGCACTTCTACCAGGTCGAGGGCGACGTGCGGCAGCGCATCGGCGAGATCGACACCTCGCTGTGCCCGCTCTACCTGCTCACCGGCGAGTACGACTACTCCGCCTCACCGCGCGACACCCAGGCGGTCGTGGACCGGGTCAAGGGCGCGAAGCTGACTATCATGAAGGGCCTCGGCCATTTTCCGATGAGCGAAAACCCGGAGGCTTTCCTCGGCTATCTTCGGCCGGTGCTACGGGAGATCCACGGCTAGCGCCGCGTAAACTTGAGGTGGATCACCTTCGGCGTCGCCACGGTGCGGACGAGCTCGAGCCCGTGCAGGTCGCCGACGCCGTCGAACAGCCTTTCGCCGCTGCCCAGGACGGTGGGCGCGAGGTTGATCTCCATCTCGTCGACCAGCCCTTCGGCGAGGTATTGAGCGCAGACGTTTGCTCCGCCGGCGAGCGAGACATCCTTTCCGGCCGCGGCCTGGCGCGCCTGCTCGAGCGCGGCATGAATCCCGGCCGTGACGAAGGTGAAGCCCGTTCCGCCCTCGAGCGCGAGCGGCTCGCGCGCGTGGTGGGTGATCACGAATACCGGGTGATGGAAGGGCGGGTTGTCGCCCCACCAGCCGTTCCACGGCTTGCGCGAATCCCAGGCGCCCGGATGACCGCCGAACATGTTGCGTCCCATCACGGTGGCGCCGATGTTCTCGAGCGATTCCTCGATCACTCGCGAGGTCTCGTTCACCTCGCCGCCCGGCATGCCGTGCATGGAACGCCAGGCCGCGAGCGGAAACACCCACTCGTGCAGGCGCATGCCGCCGATTCCGAGGGGATTGTCGACGCTCTGCTCCGGGCCGGCGACGAACCCGTCGAGCGACATCGAGATTTTCAGGCGCAGCCTGGACATGTCTCTTGCCAGTGGAATGGATGATATTCCATCTGTCGCTTGTCGCGGTTTCCACTACAACGCTTTCACTAACAAGGGTTTCGGGAGCGAATTCAGTAAACGGATGCGCGAGTAGACTTCGGGGCCGTGACAGAGTCGAAACAACCTCGGGAAGCGCCGCCGCCAGGCTTGGGTGACCGCTCGCAACTGCCGGCCACGACTGGCGTTGCGACGTGGTTTACTCTCGAACACTTCGAGAACTATCTGCGCGCGGACCTGTACGGCAGGGAAACCGCCGAGGAGACACGGGGCTTCCTGCAAGCCCTAGCCGACGAGGCACGCAAGAGCGGCGTCGATCGCATACTGATTTCGGTCCGCTGCTCCCGGCCAATATTCCGCGTACAGCAGTACGGCCTTTCGGAGTTCCTGCAGGACGTCGCCTCGCGCCCGGCGCATCGCATCGCCACCGTCGCGGACAGCTTCGAAGGCCGGCTCGCCCAGCAGTACATCGTGCGTATCGCGCGGTCGCGAGGGTTGAACGTCAGGAGCTTCGGTTCCGAGGATGCGGCGATCGCCTGGCTCCGGGTAGGGTGGACGAGTCCGTCGGGATAACGCAGGCTCACTCGACGACGATGTTGCCCTCGCGGGCGACGCGGCGCCACTTCTCGAGGTCGGCGCGCACGAACGCGGCGAACTCGGCCTGGCTCGAGTCGATTACCTCGGCACCCATGCTGCGGTAGCGCTCCCGGACCGTTTCGTTCGCCAGCGCCCGTTTCAGGGAAGAAGAAAGTTTTTCAAGAACCGGGCGTGGTGTATCGGCCGGGGCGAACAGGCCGGTGAACGTGCTCGCTTCGTAGCCTTTCACGCCGAGCTCGTCGAGCGTCGGCACGTTTGGCAGGAGCGGCGAGCGGGTGCGCGAAGTGATCGCGAGCGGCTTGATGCGGCCTTCGCGGATGTGGCCGATCGAGGCGGCGAGCTGGTCCATCATGCTCTCGACCTGGCTGCCGAGCAGGTCGGTGATCGCCGGGCCGCTGCCCTTGTATGGAACGTGCAGCAGCTTCACATCCGCCATGCGCATGAAGAGCTCGATCGCGAGGTGATTCGACGAGCCGCTCCCGGCGGAGGCGATCGAGAGCTGCCCCTGCTTCGCTTTGGCGAGCTGCATGTATTCCTGGAACGAGGAGACCGGCGTTTTCGGCGCGGCGGTGAGGACGATCGGAACAGACTGGATCCCGCCCACCGCGACGAAGTCCTTCACCGGATCGTAAGGCAGGGTCTTGAACACCGCCGGGCCAGCGGTAATGGTTCCGCTCGAGCCGAGAAGCAGCGTGTAGCCGTCCGGAGGTGACTTCGCCACCGCCGCGCTGCCGATCGTCCCGGCGGCGCCGGCGCGGTTGTCGACGATGACCTGCTGCCCCAGCGCTTCGCCGAGCGCCGGCGCCACCGTGCGCGCGGTGATGTCGACGTTGCCGCTCGGCGGCCACGGCACCACGATGCGCACCGGGTGCGTGGGAAATTGCTGGGCATGCGCGACGAGAGACCAAGCGAACGCGGCAATAGCGATCAGGCATTTCATTCGGGCTTCGCTCCGGAGATCCGCACGATTTCGGCGTACTTCACGACTTCCGCGCGCAGGAGCTTGGCGAATTCGTCGGACGTGTTGCCGACCGGGTCGGCGCCTAAGTCGACCAGGCGCTGCTTCGTATCCGCCGAGTGCGCGGCGCGTGCAGTGGCCTTGCCCAGCGTCGTCACCACTTCGCGGGGTGTCGCCGCGGGGGCGAGGAGCGCATACCACACCGGAACTTCGACGCCGTCGACGCCCGCTTCCTTCATCGTCGGCACCTCGGGCATGAGCTCGGAGCGATGCGGGCCGGCGACGGCGAGGGCGCGGAGGCGCCCGCTCTTGACGTAGCCGAGGATGGCCGGGACGTTGGCAAAGCTGAACTGCACCTCGCCGGCGACGACCGCGGTGAGCGACGCCGCGGTGCCCTTGTATGGTATGTGCACGATCTCGGTCTTGCTCCTCACCTTGAACAATTCGCCCGCGAGGTGCTGGGTGGTGCCCGACCCCGCGGAGGAGTAGTTCAGCGCGCCCGGCTTGGCCCGGGCCTGCGACAGGAGCTCGGCGACGCTCGCGCCGGCGCTCTGGTTCGCGACGAGCAGGTTCGGGCTTTCGGCGAACACCGAGACCGGCGCGAAGTCGCGCAGCGCGTCGAACGGCAGGTTCTTGTAGAGCGACATGTTGATCGCGAGCGCCGTGGTGGTGAAGAGCAGCGTGTAGCCGTCGGGCGCCGCTTTCGCCACCAGATCGGTGGCGATGTTGGTGGCGGCGCCGGGGCGGTTCTCGACGACGAACTGCTGGCCCAGATACTCCGAGAGCTTCGGCGCGAGCAGGCGCGCCGTGATGTCGGTGCCGCCGCCCGGCGGGAAGCCGACCAGCATGCGCACGGGGTGGCTTGGGTAAGGTTGAGAAAATGCAACCTCCCCCAGGCCCAGCCCGACGAGAGTTATTGCAAGAACCACAAAGCGCATTGCCGCCTCCTCCTGGCGGCGATGTTAGGTTCAATGCCGCAGGAAGGCCAGCGCCGGCGTGAAGTCCACGCGCCGCAGCTCCTGGATGCGGCCGGCGCGCAGCTCGCCCTCGACCAGCTCGTAGCCCATCAGCGCGAGGACGCGGCCCTTGAGGAAGAGCGGCCTCGAGTTGCCGTACCAGTCGACGCACGAAGCGCGGCAGCCGTCGTTGTTGCCGCCGGGACGCGAGTCGAGCGCGCCGACCTCGGTCAGCTTCAGTTGCT
>DASYPG010000054.1:0-4044 GCA_036006885.1 Burkholderiales bacterium
CGCTGTCGCGCGAGGATCTCGAGGAGAAGTTCCGGCTGAACTGCGCGCACGGTGGCTGGCCCGCCGAACGGGCCGCGCGGTTTCTTGATTTTGTGGCGACCGGCTTCAGCGGCCCGGTCGATCTGACCGGATTTCGCTGAAGAATTCCACCAGCGCGTCGAGTGTGTCGTCGGGCGCTTCGGCCATCAGCGAATGGCCCGACAGCTCCAGCAGCTCGACCTTGGCGTTGGGCAGCTTCTGCGCCAGGGCAATCCCGGTGCGCGAAGGGGTCATCACGTCGCGCTTGCCGAGGATGAAGAGCACCGGGCACTTGATGCCGGCGAAGTCCGAGGCGTAGTCGTTGCAGGCCTTGAGGTCGGTGTAGAGCACGCCGGGTGCGAGGCGCGAGAGCCGCGCCAGCATGTCGCCGTACATCCACATGCCCGGGTTGGGGTTGCCCCCGAGCGGCACCTGCACGGCGTGGCCCCAGATCGTTTCCATGTCGAAGGCCGTCTGCTCGTTCTTGCGCGCCGCATCGAGAAACGGCTCCGACACCTTCATCGGGTAGGCGACGCCTATGCACGCGATCCGCTCGATGCGCTCGGGCCGGCGGTTCGCCGCGTCGAGCGCGATGAGCGCGCCCATGGAATGGCCGACGATGCTCGCCGTCGCGATGTCCTGCGCGTCCAGGATGCTCAAGACCCAGTCGGCCATGGCGGCGATGGTGGGAAGCGGCGGTCCTTCCGAGCGACCGTGTCCGGGCAGGTCGAGCGCGAGCACGTTGCGGCCGTGGTAGCTGAAGTAGCGGCTCTGCAGGCCGAAGAACGAGTGCTCGAGGCCGGCGCCGTGAACGAAGACGATGGTCTGCCTGCGCGCGTCGAAAGCGGGCGTCGCGGTATAGGCGTACGCCTTCCGGCGCGCAACGACGAGATCCATCAGGGCCTGGACGCCGCCTTGAGCGCGCGCTCGAGGTCCTCGATCAGGTCGCCGCTCGCCTCCAGGCCGACGGACAGGCGCACCGTGCCCGCGGTGATGCCCGATTTCGCGAGATCGGCGTCGCTCATGCGGTAGTGCGTGGTGCTCGCCGGGTGGATCACCAGCGACTTCGCGTCGCCGACGTTGGCGAGGTGCGAGAACACGCGCAGCGACTCGATGAACTTGCGCCCGGCGGGCCGGCCGCCCTTGATCTCGAACGAGAACACCGCGCCCGCGCCTTTCGGCAGCAGGCGCTTGGCGAGCGCGTGGTCCGGATGTGTTTCGAGCTCCGGATAAACGACTTTCTCCACCATGATGTTCCTGGAGAGAAAATCAACTACGGCGCGCGTGTTCTCGATGTGTCGCGGCATGCGCACGTGCAGCGTCTCGATGCCCTGCAGGATCTGGAATGCGGTCATCGGCGCCATGCAGGCGCCGAAGTCGCGCAGGCCCTCGCGCCGCGCACGCAGCAGGAAAGCGCGCGTGCCGGACTCCTCCTCGAAGTCCATGCCGTGGAAGCCCTCGTAGGGCGCGGTGAGCGTGGCGAACTTCCCGGAAGCCTCCCAGTCGAAGCGCCCCGAGTCCACCAGCACGCCGCCGATCGCCACCCCGTGGCCGCCGAGGAACTTGGTCGCCGAGTGGTAGAGCAGATCGGCGCCGAGCGCGAAATGGCTCATCAGATACGGGGTGGTAAAAGTCGCGTCGACGAGCAGCGGCAGCTTTGCCGCGTGCGCGATCTGCGCGACCGAAGGGATGTCGAGCACGTCGAGACCCGGATTGCCGAGGGTTTCCCCGAACAGCAGGCGGGTATTGGGCCGAATCGCCTTCTTCCACTCATCGAGATTTCTCGGATTGATGAACGTCGTGTCGATGCCGAAGCGCTTCAGCGTGTAGCCGAGGAGGTTGTGCGAGCCGCCGTAGAGCGCGCCCGACGCGACGACATGCTCACCGGCGCCCATCAGCGTCGCGACGGCAAGGTGCAGCGCGGCCTGGCCGGAGGCGGTGGCGATCGCGCCCACGCCGCCTTCGAGCGCCGCGACGCGCTCTTCCAGGACCGCGACGGTGGGATTGGAGATGCGCGAATAGACGTGCCCCGCGCGCTCCATGTTGAAGAGCGACGCGGCGTGCTCGGTGTTGCGGAAGACGTACGAGGTGGTCTGGTAGATCGGCACCGCGCGAGCGCCGGTCGCCGGGTCGGGCGACTGGCCTGCGTGCAGCGCTAGGGTGTCAAATTCGGGATACTTTGGCCCTGCCACTCAATGCAAATTCTTCCGTGAGGGTCGCGTATAAGTCTCGAACGCGCGCTCGGGCTTCTTCTCCTGCGAGGCCTTATCCTTCCAGTCGCGGTCGAACAGCTCGTTCACCAGCGCGCTCACCTGCGCGACCGCGGTCTTCTCGAACTGGCGCCCG
Organism: Burkholderiales bacterium; assembly: GCA_036006885.1. GTDB lineage: Bacteria > Pseudomonadota > Gammaproteobacteria > Burkholderiales > SG8-39 > SCGC-AG-212-J23. The sequence continues at coordinate 2,365 of DASYPG010000054.1, forward strand.
AGGATCGCGGCGACGTCCTCGACCATGCAGCGGCGCTGCGCCTCGTGGATGGCCTGCGCGGTCGGCCCGACGAAGAGCAGCTTCGACTCCTGCTCGCCGTTCTCGAGATACGTGGTGACGTCGACCTCGACGGCCTCGTAGCAGTACGGGCCGAGGTTCTCTAGCGTGGCCTCGAGCGCGCCATGGAAGCTGCGACCGATCTCGCCGGTCCAGCACAGGTAGAGCAGCAGGTCTTTCTCGTCGAAGCGGATGCCGGGCTCGTCGGGCTCCAGGCTTTTCACGTCGGAGAGGCCGTCGGCGTCGAGGTATTCGAGCAGCGGCGCGAAGGCCTGCTCGAGCTGGCGTCTGGAAACGCCTTCGAGAATCGGTATGTCCGCGTGGACGTGGACTTCGAGCCGCATGGCGAAACCTCGGGAGGGGATGGCGGCATTCTACCTTTAAAATTTCCCGGTCATGGAGGCACGCGTTTTGCCCGCGTACGGGGGCGGCAGCCTGGTCAATCTGGTCGCATCGCTGGTCGAGGCGCGCGGAGGGCCGCGGCGCCACCCGCCGCTCGCGCTGCTCGAGTCCCGGGAACTCGCGCCCGCGCGCAATGTCGTGCTCATCATCATCGACGGCCTGGGCGACAACTATCTGATGCGACAGGGCAAGGGCGGCGAGCTGGCGCGCAGGCGGCGCGGCGCGCTCACCTCGGTGTTTCCTTCGACCACCGCGTCGGCGATCACCACCTCGTACACCGGCTGCACCCCGCTCGAGCACGGCATCACCGGCTGGTACACGTATTTCGGCGAGGCCGGCTACGTCGCCGCGCCGCTGCCCTTCCGCACGCGCGGCGACATGCTGCCCCTGCGCGAGAAAGGCTTCGCCCCCGAGCGCGCATTCACTGCGAAGCCGATCTTCGAGCACATGCAGGCGCGCGCGATCATCGTTTCTTCCGCCGAGATCATCGCCTCGGACTACAACGTGTACCACTGCGCCGCCGCCGAGCGCCGCGCGTACGACAGCCTGGAGCGATTCGTGGCCGAGATCGAAGCCGCGGTGAAGTCGGGTCCCGAGCGCAAGTTCGTCTATGCCTACTGGCCGACCTACGACACCACGTCGCACCGCTATGGCTCGGGGAGCGCCGAGGCCGCGCGCGAGCTCGAGCGCATCGACGCTGCGTTCGGAGACCTGCTGCGCAGGCTTTCGGGGACCGAAACCGCGGTGGTCGCGACCGCGGACCACGGCTTCATCGACGTGCCGCCCGAAGCCTCGCTCGAGCTTCCTGCGTCGCTCGCCGCGATGCTGCGCTTTCCGCTTTGCGGCGAGCGCCGCGTGGTTTACTGCCACGTGCACGACTGCGACGCCTTCGCGCAGAAGGCGCGCGACTGGCTGGGCGAGCGGGCGGAAGTGAAGACTAGCGCGGAGCTCGTGCGCGAAGGCTGGTTCGGGCCGGGCGAAGCGCATCCGCGCTTCGCCGAGCGCGTCGGTGACGTCGCGCTCGTCATGAACGGCCGCTACACAGTGAAGGACTGGACCGCGGGCGAGCCGCGCCACCTGCACATCGGCAACCACGGCGGCGCGACCGCCGACGAGATGATGATTCCCTTAATTGTGGAGAGCACATGAAAGCGACCGTCAACGGCATCGAGACCTACTACGAAATCCATGGCAACAGGAACGCCCCCTCCTGGCTCGTAT
>DASYPG010000055.1:0-3589 GCA_036006885.1 Burkholderiales bacterium
CCTACGGCGATCGCAAGATGACCTTCAACAGCCGGCTCGCGCAGGAGCTCGCAGCCTGGGCGGTGTCGCAGCCCGGCGGCGAAGCCATCCACGACGCCCTCTTCCGCGCCTACTTCGTCGACGGGAAGAACATCGGCGACCCCGAAGTCCTGGTTCAAATTTCAAATCAACTTGAGCTCGACCAGGCTCAAGCGCGCGAAGTCATCGAGAAGCGGACCCACAAAGCCGCGGTCGATGCCGACTGGGAGAAGTCGCGCGAGTACGGCGTCACCGGCGTGCCGACCTACGTCGTCGGCAAACGCGGCGTGGTCGGCGCCCAGCCCTACGAGATGCTCGAGGAGCTCGTCAAAGCAGGAGATGACAAAGCACCTCGATAAACTAGGCAGCACTGGCGCGGTGATCGCCGCCGCCTGCCCGATCTGCTTCCCGAAACTCGCCCTGCTCGGCTGACTTATGCCGGATTCGCCGGCCTCGTCGCGGCCAGCGGCGTCGACCTGTGGTCGCGTCTGCGGCGCCGGGCTACGCGAGCCTCGGTGATCACCTGCCCGAAGTGCGGCGAGCGGCGTCGCGAGACCATGCCGCACGACGCCTGCCAGTTTTTCTACGAATGCCGCGGTTGCGGCACCGTACTGCGGCCGCTTCCTGAGGATTGCTGCGTGTTCTGCTCCTACGGCACGGTGAAATGCCCACCGGCGCAGGCCGCCAGCAGCACCGCGGGCGCTTCCTAGCTGTGAATGTAGTTCACGCAGCCCGCATGGCGCGCAGGTAGTCGGCGAGCCGCCGGCCGGCCTGGTCCGGATATCGGTGCTCGAGCGCCGCGAGCTCGGCGATGCGATCCACCCTGAAATTGCGCCAGTTGTCGCGCGTTTCGCACCATGCGCCGAGCGTCCAGGTGCCGCCCCAGAAATAGAGCGCGATCGGCCACACCTGGCGCTCGCTGCCCCTGCCCTGCGCATCGCGGTAATCGAGCCGCAGCACACGCCGCCCGCCGATCGCCGCGCGCACCGCCTCCAGGCGCGCCATCGCTGCGGCATCGACATGGAAGTTCGGCGCATAAAGCCGCGTTTGCTCGACGGCCATGCGGCGCTCGGCCGGCAGCGCGGCGACGATCTTCTCGATCGCGCTGCGCGCGGAGTCGGCGAGCACCGGCCCGCCCCAGGCTTCGATCATCCTGGCCCCGATGGCGAGCGCCTCGATCTCGTTCAGCGTGAACATGAGGGGCGGGACGTCGAAGCCAGCTTTCAGGCGGTAGCCCACACCGGCTTCGCCCTCGACCGGCACGCCGGAGAGCGAAAGGTCGCGCACGTCGCGGTAGACCGTGCGCAGCGACACGCCGAGCCGGCCCGCCAGGAGCGCCGCCGTGGTTAGGCGGCGGCCCCGCAGGTACTGGACGATGCGGAACAGGCGGTCGGCGCGCCGCACGAGCCTCAGCTCATCGCGTGGAGCCCGATTCGGTTGCCCTCGCAGTCCTGCACATGCGCGATCCAGCCCTGGTTTGCGGGAAGCTGCGTCTTCGGCATCAGGATCTTGCCGCCCGCGGCACGCGCACGCTCGAGCGCGGCGTCGATTCCGGGCGTCGCCGCGAGGTAGGTCACGGTCCCCTTGCCGGAGGGCTCGTAGCCTTCACCGTGCACGAGGCAGCCGCCCACGCCCTGCTCGCCATGCGGAAACAGCGCGATCCGGACCGGACCGAACTTGTCGAACGCGAGCTCCGCGTCGAGCAGCTTTTCATAGAAGGCGGCTGCGCGCTTGAGATCCGCAACCGCGATTTCACTCCACACTACGCTGTTCTGCATCTCGCTTCTCCTTCACGTGATGTGCGGGATCGCACCTGCGCAGCGTGCGCCAGCGCTGCTGACAACGTGCTGTCAGGAGGCCTTGGCAGGCGGCCGCGCGAGCTTCGACCCCGGCCACGCGTCGTGGCGGGCGCGCGCGTACTGCGGCGGATAGTCGAGCTTGACGCCGAAGCGCTCCGCCGCGTGCCACACCCAGCGGGGGTTGTCGAGGAAGGCGCGCGCCATCGCCACCATGTCGGCCTTGCCTTCAGCGATGGCCGCCTCTGCCTGGTCGGGATCGGCGATCATGCCTACCGCGCGTACTTTGAGATTGGAGTTCTTCTTTACCCGTTCTGCAAACGGAAGCTGATATCCGGGACCGACGTTCAGCCGCGCGTGCGAAACCAAACCGCCGCTCGACACGCACACATAGTCGAAGCCCGCGCGCTCGAGCTCGCGCGCATACGCCACCGCGTCATCCGGACCGAGACCGCCGTCGGCCCAGTCGCTGGCGCTGATGCGCGCGCCGAGTCCTCTCTCCTTCGGCCAGGTCGCGCGCACCGCTCGTGCGACCTGGAGCGCGAATTTCATGCGCTCCTTGCCGTATTCGTCGCTCCTGCGGTTGGAAAGCGGCGAGAGGAACTGGTGCAGCAGATAGCCGTGCGCCGAGTGCAGCTCGAGGACGTCGAAGCCGATCCTTCGGGCCCTTCCGGTGGAAGCGACGAACGCGTCCACGGTCCGCAGAATCTCTTCCTTCGACATCTCCTTCGGCGTGTGCCAGGTTTCGCTGAATGGCAGCGGCGACGGAGCCAGCGTCGGCCATGGCGATTCGCCGGGCCCGAGCGCCTCGCGCCCTTCCCAGGGCACCTGGGTAGACGCCTTGCGGCCGGCGTGGCCGATCTGGATGCCGATCGGATTTTTGGAAACGGTGCGGCAGTGTGCCAGCACGCGTGCCATCGACGCTTCGTTGTGATCACTGTAAAGGCCGGTACAGCCGTGCGTGATGCGGCCTTCGCGGGTCACGTGCGTCGCCTCGACCATGACCAGGCCCGCGCCCGAGTAGGCAAGGTGCCCGAGGTGGACGAAGTGCCAGTCGGTCATGCTGCCGTCGTCCGCCGAGTACTGGCACATCGGCGAGACCACGATGCGGTTGGGAAGGATGATGCCGCCAAGATCGAGCGCACGGAAGAGGGCTGAATTCACGCGCCGATTCTATCCGTAACAACCGATTGCACACTCGGGTGAACCGCTCCGCGCGATCCGGCGTTGTTCCGCCGAGTGGCGCCGGCGGATAAGGCGCTAGGGCGCGGCGATCGCGACGCCGCGCTGCGCGAACACGCTGCGGATCGCCTGGGCGAAGACGACCGCGCCGGGCTGGTCGCCGTGCAGGCAGAGCGTGTCGGGCGATACCGGGATCGGCTTCCCCGAGAGCGAGGTCACGAAGCGCTTCTCGATCATCGCCGCCGCGCGCTCGGCGGCGAGCGCCGCATCCTCGATCATCCCGCCGGGCGCATCGCGCGGCGCGAGCGTGCCGTCGTCGGCATAGCCCCGGTCGGCGAAGACTTCTCCTGCGACCCGCAATCCCATGTTTTTGGCGAGAGAGAAACTTTTGCTACCTGAGAGTGTGTAAAGCATGGGGCCGCCGAGGTCCCGGACCGCGCGCGCCATCGCCTCGGCGAGGCCCTCGTCGTTCGCCGCCATGTTGTAGAGCGCGCCGTGGCACTTCACGTGGTGCAGCCGCGCGCCGGCGGCGCGGGCGAACGCTTCGACCGCGCCCGCCTGGTAGACCACGAGGTCGTACATGTCCTGCGGCG
>DASYPG010000056.1:0-7350 GCA_036006885.1 Burkholderiales bacterium
ACGATGCGGCGTCCCACGCTAACGTACGGGTTCGATCACCCAAGGCCTCAACGGACTGCCACATCGCCAGCAGTAAGGAGTCCAGCTCCTTACTCATCTGCTGATTCTTCTACAGACCTACCGGATTGAACATACAAGGCCCTTTGTTGCGGCGGAGAGTAATATCGTCGAGCTTCACCTAAGAGGAGGAATCATGGCATTCGTCTGGTTCATCGTGGTGGGGTTGGTGGCAGGATGGCTTGCGGGTCAGCTCGTAAAGGGTGGCGGGTACGGGGTTGTGGGCGACATCGTCGTGGGGGTGCTCGGCGCCTTGCTTGGCGGATTTCTGTTTAGCTCTTTGGGCGCGTCTCTGGGTGGCGGTCTGATTGGCTCCATTATCGTGGCAACGATTGGCGCAGTGATTCTCATTTTTGTATTGCGTCTTATCAAACGCGCATAGGGGCCTGACATCACGTTGGAACCGCTGTGCACCCGGCGCGAACATTTCAATCGAAGGGAGAACCCGATGAACAAGAACATGATCGCGATTGCCATGCTCGTCGCGGGCATCGTTTTGCTGATTTGGGGATTCAACATGTCGCAGGCGTTCGACTCGAAGGTCAGCCGTGTGTTCAGCGGCTCACCGACCGACAAGGCCATGTGGGCCCTGATCGGCGGCGCGGTGCTCGCCCTCGCGGGTGCATTCCAGCTCTTTATCAGAAAGAAATAGCAGAGGACAGCCCGCGGCCGACGTTGCCAACCTCGGACTTATCCGGCCGCCCCCGGTCTACCTGGGCTCGATCGGTCTCGGCCTGCTCGTTCACTTTTTCTGGCCGGTGCAGTTGCTGCCAGCTTCAATCAGCGTGCCGATCGGCGTCCTGCTTGTACTGGTAGCCGGCGCGCTCTTCATTTCTTCAGTGCGCACGTTCCGAAAGGCCGGCACTCCCGTCCCAGGCAACCGCCCCACGACGATCATTGTTCGAACGGGGCCATACGGCTTCCGCCGAAATCCCATCTATCTCGCTTTCACGCTCTTTCAGCTCGGACTCGCTGCATGGCTCAACAGTCTCGGCTTGCTGGTCGCGCTTCTTCCGGCGCTGGCCCTCATGCTGTTTGTGGTCGTTCCTCGAGAAGAGCGCTATCTCGAGGCTCGGTTTCCCTCGGAGTACCTGCCATACAAGCGCGCGGTCCGTCGGTGGCTATAGGGATGAATGCGCTTCCCTCCGTTCTCATCGCAGCCAGCGCGGCAGTCATCTTCACGCTCGGCGCCTTGCACCTGTGGTACACGTTCCGCGGCAACAAGCTGCACCCCCGAGACCCTGAGCTTCGTGCGAGGCTCGAGCAGGTTCCGCTAGTGCTCACGCGTCAAACAACCATGTGGAAGGCTTGGGTCGGGTTCAATGCCAGCCATAGCTGCGGTGCCCTGCTGTTCGGCACTATCTACGGGTACTTGGCCCTCGTGCACAGCGCTTTCCTGTTCCAGTCGTGGTTCCTTCTCTCGCTGGGCCTGTTGACGCTCCTGGCTTACGCTTTCCTCGGCAAACGCTACTGGTTCAGCGTTCCGTTTCGCGGCATTCTCTTGGCCACGGCCTTCTATGTCAGCGCGCTTGTCCTCGCAGGGACCTAACCCTTCCATCGGGTGATTCGATCGGCACATCGGGAAAGAAGGATCAGGGAACGGGCAATGTGGCTTTGCGAGGGCTGAGCTCTATTAGTTGCGACTCGATCTCCCGCCGCAGGGCCATGGCGGGGATGGCGGCCCTTGCGACGCTCGAACTGGTGCCACGCGCGATCGCCGCGGCCGCGGGAACTACGGATGCGCCCGCCCACCCGCTGGCGGATCGGCTCGCTGTCTACGCGGACGCGCTGCGGTTTGACGACCTCGACGCCACGACCGCTGAACGCATCAAGACGCATGTCATCGACACGATCGGATGCGGCATAGGCGCCTTCGACGAGAAGCCGGTCCGCATCTGCAGAGATTTGGCGCTCTCGGTTTCAGGTCCAGCGACCATCATTGGCACCAACCGCCGCACTTCGCCCGAGCTTGCCTCGTTCGCCAACGGCGCGGCCTTTCGCTACCTTGACTTCAACGACGCGTATGTCGGGCGGTTCGCGATCCACCCAAGCGATCAAATCGCAGCGTGCCTCGCGGTTGCGGAGACCGAACGTGCGAGCGCCCAGGACCTGATCACGGCGATCGCCATCGCGTATGAGGTGAACTGCCGGCTGGTCGATGCCTTCGACATCTCTACGCGCGGCTGGGACCCCCCGGTATTGAGTCTTCCCGCCGTGGCGCTCGCGGCGGGCAAGCTGATGAAGCTCGGCCCCGAGCGGCTGACGCATGCCGTGAATCTGGCTATCAACGACCACATTCCCATGGCGCAGACACGCGTGCAAACGCTGTCCGACTGGAAGGGCCTCGCCGACGCCGAAGCGGGCCGGAACGCGGTGTTCGCGGCGCTGCTCGCGCGAGGCGGCCTGACCGGCCCGTCGCCGATTTTCGAGGGAGACTCAGGCTTCTTCCGACAGGTCACCGGACCAGCGAATGTCGACGTCGATTCCTTCGGCAAGCGTGGGGTGCCGTTCCGCATTCATCAATGCAGCCTGAAGCCTTATCCCGCGGTGATCTACACGCAAACCGCAATCGTGGCCGGGATCGCGGTTGCCAAGGAGGCGGGTTCGCTCGATCGCATCGCGGCGCTCGAGATCGCCACCACGCGCCGCGGCTACCAGCGGACCGGTGCCGAACCGGAGAAATGGTCGCCGCAGACCCGGGACACCGCCGACCACAGCCTTCCCTACGTCACCGCGCGGGCAATGTTCGACGGCGACATCACCAACGAAAGCTTCGCCGCACAAGTTTCGCGAGCCGAGCGTCCTTGCGTTCATGCGCAAGATCAAAGTGCATGAGGATCCCGTGCTTACCGCCCGGACCGGCGGCGCCGTTCCTACGCGCGTGACGGCCACGCTCACTGACGGTAGGCGCATATCGCACGAGGTCGACCACGCGCCGGGCTTCGCCGGGCGGCCGATGAACAGGGCCGAGGTCGAACGCAAGTTCCGCGGAAATGTTGGCAAGCGCTGGGAGAAAGATCGAACGGACGGCGTCCTGGAGGCGCTCTGGAACCTCGAGCGGAGATCGGACCTGGCGACGCTGCTCGGCCAGCTTTCAGTGCAATGATTTTCCGTAGCTGCGTGGGCAGTGAAACAGGTCCGTTGAACTGCCGCGCCAGTGAACCGCGAAAGCAGGCGCGAGTCTCAGAATAGGTTTCCCCGTGCAACGTGCTGCACCAGGTCGTAAATTCCGCGGAGACAAATGTGAAAATCGGCGTTCTTGGTTCGGGTGACGTGGCGAAGGTGCTGGCCTCGGGCTTTCTCAAGCATGGCCATGAGACGATGATGGGCACTCGCGATCGCGCGAAGCTGTCGCAATGGGCAACGGAAAATCGGCGCGGCAAGGCGGGCAGCTTCGGAGAGGCGGCTGCCTTCGGCGAAGTCGTCGTCCTGGCGGTCAAGGGAACCGCCGCCGCCGACGCGCTGCGTGCCGCGGGCGCGGCGAATCTTGCCGGCAAGCCCGTCGTGGACGCGACGAACCCCATTGCCGATGCGCCGGCAACGAATGGCGTGCTGAAGTTCTTTACCAATCTCGACGAATCGCTCATGGAGCGACTGCAGCGCGAGTTCGCGGATGCGCGCTTCGTGAAGGCCTTCAATTCCGTGGGCAATGCCCGGATGGTCAATCCGCAATTCCCGGGCGGCAAGCCGACCATGTTCATCTGCGGCAACGACGAGGCCGCGAAGAAAACGGTCGGCCGCCTGCTCGACCAGCTTGGCTGGGAGACGGCGGACATGGGGACGGTCGAGGCTGCGCGGGCCATCGAGCCGCTGTGCATGCTCTGGTGCATACCGGGATTCCTGCGCAACGAGTGGACGCATGCCTTCAAGCTGTTAAGGCAAGGCTGAGCATCAAGGCCGGCAGCGCAATGCCCGGCCGCGTCGGCTAGCGAAGGTTCGCGACCCCGAACGGAACGTGCCCGGCGGCGACGTGCAGGCGCGCCGAGTCGACGTGGCCGTGCTGGTCGTCGAAGTAGAAGTCGGGCTCGAAGGCCTTGAGGAAGGCGCCCTTGTCGAGGCCGCCGAGGAACATCGCTTCGTCGACGGCGATGTTCCATTCCATCAGGGTGCGCACGGCGCGCTCGTGCGCGGGCGCGCTGCGCGCCGTGACGAGCGCGGTCCTGACCTTCATGGGGAAGTCTTTTTCCGTGCGCGCCGCGCTTTGGAGGCGATGCAGCGCCTCCAGCAGCGGCTTGAACGGACCCGGCGGAAGAGGTTGCAGCGCGTTCGCCGCCTCATGGCGGGTGAAGGCCTCCAGGCCGTCGCGCTGATAGACGCGCTCGGCCTCGTCGGAGAAGAGCACCGCGTCGCCGTCGAAGGCGATGCGCACCTCGTCGGCGTGCCGGCTCGCGGCCTGCGCCGACTCCGGATACACCCTCGCGGCGGGACACTTCGCGTCGAGCGCGCTCATGACGTCGGCTTCGTTCGCCGACAGGAACAGGTTGGCCTTGAGTGCGTCGAGATACTTGTATGGGCTGCGCCCCCGCGTGAAGACGCCGCGCTCCAGCGGCAACCCCGCACCGGCGGCCGACTTGAAAACGCGCAACCCCGAGACGGGGTCGTTCTTCGAGAGGATGACCACTTCGACCCGCTGCGCCTTCGGCGTGTTGAAGGCGAGGAGCTTTTTCACTAGCGGGAAAGCGACGCCTTCGCGCGCCGGGACGTCGAGGCGGGCGAACTGCAGGTCGATGTACGCGCCCTCGCCGTCGCGGTCGAAGACGCGGTTTTCCTCCTCGAAATCGAAGAGCGCCCGCGAGGAGATCGCGACCACCAGCTTGCCTTCGACCGAGTAGGGCATGGCGCCCCACTATACAACTAGTAAATGGTGTCGACCGGGACGCCGAAGAGGTAGCCCGCGCCGCGCTCGGTGCGGATGTAGCGCGGCTGCTGCGGATCGGGCTCGATCTTGCGCCGCAGGCGCATGATCTGCACGTCGACCGAGCGGTTGAACACTTCGTCGTTGTGAAGCCGGGAGAGGTCCAGGAGCTGGTCGCGCGAGAGGATCCGGTTGGGCGCGCCGAGGAGCACCACGAGCAGGCTGAACTCGCCGTTGCTGAGCGGCACCTGGCGGCCATCGCGCGCGGTGAGGCGGCGCATGTTGAGGTTCAGCTCCCAGCCGTCGAAGCGGTAGGCGCGGATGCCTTCGGGCTTGCCCTGGCGCACCTCGGCGTGGCGCCGGCGCAGGATGGTACGGATGCGCGCAAGCAGCTCGCGCGTGCTGAAGGGCTTGGTCAGGTAGTCGTCGGCGCCGAGCTCGAGGCCCATGACGCGGTCGGCTTCCTCGGCCCGGCCGGTGAGCATCAGGATCGGGATCTCGGAGTCGTCGCGCAGGCGCCTCGCGAGCGCCATGCCGTCCTCGCCGCGGAGCTTGAGGTCGAGCACGACCAGGTCGACCACCTGGTCGGCGAGGACCGCCTGCATGGAACGGCCGTCGGCGACGGCCGTCACGCGCAGCTCGTTCTTTCCGAGGTAGTCGGAGATGAGCTCCCGGATCGTGGGATCGTCGTCCACGACCAGGACGTGCGGCAGCGCCGCATAGGCCTGAGGCTGCAATTGCGTGGTCATGGTGGTATTCAAGCCTGCGGAGTCTAGAAAACCTTACGCAGGGCCGTTACAGATGTAATAGGCCCTCCGCTTGCATGTAAATTACACGCAATCGGCATCCTATGGAATGCGCGGCGTGGTCACCGATCCCTCAAAGCGCCCGGGAGACATCCTCGTCATCGACGACGACGCGATCCTGCGCGAGCTGGTCACGGACTGGCTGGAGGGCGCGGGCTACCGTGTGCGCCACGCCGCCAACTGCTGCGCCGGGACGGCCGAGCTGGGCAAGAATCCGCCGGCGCTGATCGTGAGCGACATGTTCATGCCGGGGCCCTGCGGCGCCGAGGCGATCGCCTGGCTCAAGCGCGAGCATCCGGGGGTGGCGCTGATCGCCGTGTCCGGTCATTTCAATTCGGGCCAGGGGCTGAGCGCCCAGGCAGCGCTCGATGCGGGCGCCGACCGCGCGCTGGCGAAGCCCGTGAAGCGCGCCGAGCTTCTGCGCGCCGTGGCTGAACTCGTCGGCAAGCCGGTCCGGTAACGCCGGATGCCGGTCGGCCGCCTCCGCGCAGCCCTCTCCGGCATCTCGCTGACTCGCGCCCTCGTCGGCCTGGGCGCGCTGCTCGTCACGATCAACGTGTGCTCCGCGATCTGGGATATCCGCGCCGACCGCGAGCGCGTCCAGCAGCGCGCGCAGCGCGACTTCTCCAACCTGACGCGTCTACTTGCCGAGCAGACCGCCGCGTCGCTCGAGGCGGTGGACCTGGTGTTGCGCGACGCCGTGCGCACGAGCAGCGCGGCCAAGACCGCGGCGATGCTCGAGCGCATGCCCGACGAGCTGGCGCACATCCCGCAGCTCGCGGCGCTCGTCGTGCTCGACCGCGACGGCGAGGTGCTGACCCAGACCAACCCGCTGCCGACCATCGATCCCGATCTGTCCAAGCTCGCGCTCTTCGGCGCGCACCGCGACGCCGCCGCGCCGGCGGTGCTTCTCTCGGAGCCCTTCCTCGGCGGGCCCGTCGGGACGAGCTGGCGCTTCGTGGTTTCGCGGCGTCTTTCCGGCCCGGCCGGCGGGTTCGACGGCGTGCTGGCGGCCGTGATGGAGATCGACCGTTTCGAGCGCCTGTACCAGACGATCGACGTCGGCGAAGGCGGCTTCATCACGCTCCTCTCGCTCGACGGCGTGGTGATCACGCGCGTGCCGGACCCGGTGCGCTCGAAGGGCCGCAAGTACCACAGCCAGGAGCTCTACATGGCGGTGCACGGCAACGGGCGCTTCGACGGCTGGACCGCGAGCCCGGTTGTCAACGAGCGGGTCATGGTGTCGGCGCAGGCCGTGCGCGGCTTTCCGCTGTTCGTCGCGACCGGCGCCACCGAGGCCGCGGTGCTCGCCCCCTGGCGCGACGACGCCTGGCTGATCGGACTGCGCACCCTGCTCACCTCGGCTGCAGTCCTGGCGCTCATCGCGCTCGCGGCGTGGGGCCTTGCGCGCCGGGAGCGCGCCATGGAGCGCAGCGAGAAGCGCTTCCGCGCGATGATCGAGCACAGCGCCGACGCGATGCTCCTCACGCGGCCAAGCGCTGGCGGCATCCTCTACGTCAGCCCCACGTTCGAGCGCCTTACCGGCTACCGGCTCGACGAAGTGCGGGGCACCCAGTACCTCGGGCTTATTCATCCCGAGCACCGCGAAGCCTCGGTGCGCCAGCGCGACGA
>DASYPG010000057.1:0-1651 GCA_036006885.1 Burkholderiales bacterium
GCCGGGATGCCGGCATAGAGCGCGACCATCAGGCACACCTCGCGGATCTCGTCAGGAGTACACCCGTTGTTGAGCGCGCCGTTGACGTGCACCTTGAACTCGGCGGCGCGGTTGATCGCCGCGTTCATGCCGAGGACCACCAGGCTGCGGATGCTGCGCTCCAGGCCAGGCCGCGACCAGATGTCGCCGTAGGCGTAGGCGTTGATCATGTTCTGCAGCGGCGCGCCGAATTCGCCGAGGGCGCCCGTGCGCTTCTCGACCGCTTCGGCTCCGAAGATCTGCTTGCGGACGGCGAGCCCGCGACTGTAGAGTTCCTGCGTGTCCATGGCCGGCTTCTCCTGGTAGGGGAAAATCATGATACCTGCCTGGCATCGCGCGCTCGCCGCGTGCCTCCTTGCCGCGGGGCAGGTGTGCGCGCAGGGCTATCCGAGCCACACGGTCAAGCTCGTCGTGCCCTACGGCCCGGGCAGCTCGCCGGACAGCGTCGGCCGCGTGGTCGCGCAGCAGATGCAGGCAGCGCTCGGCCAGCCGGTGATCGTCGCCAACGTCGCGGGCGCGCTCGCGAACGTCGGCACCGCGGAGGTGGCGCGCGCCGCGCCCGACGGCTACACCATCCTGCTCACCACAAATACGCCCCACGCGGCGAACGTCGCGCTGTTCAAGTCGCTGCCGTTCGACCCGGTAAAGGATTTCGCGCCGATCGTGCGGCTCATCACGACGTCGATGGTGCTGCTCGTGCGCGCCGACTTCCCGGCCTCGAGCCTCAAGGACTTCATCGCCCACGCGAAAGCGAAGCCGAACGGCCTGAGCGCAGGCTACGGCTCCGCGGCGACCATCGTCTCCATCGCCAAGCTGCGCACCGCGGGCGGCTTCAAGACGCTGGACGTTCCCTACAAGGGCGTGCCGCTCGCGATCACCGACGTGCTCGCCGGGCAGGTCGATTTCACCCTCGGCGATCTCGCAGTGTCGATGCCGCAGATCCACGGCGGCAAGATGAAAGGGCTCGGGGTCACTTCGCCGCAGCGTTCGCCGCTCGCGCCGGAGCTTCCCGCGATCGCGGAGACCTTCCCCGGCTTCGAGACCCGCATCTGGTACGGGCTCGTGGCGCCGGCGAACACGCCGAAGACGGTCGTGGCAAAGCTGCACGACGTCGTGTCCGCGAGCCTCGCCAAGCCCGACGTCAAGGCGCGGCTCGCCGGGCTGGGCCTCGAGCCCGCGCCGATGCCGCCCGACGAGTTCGCCGCGTTCATCAAGCAGGAAATCGCCAAATGGACGAAGGAGATCCGCGAGGCGGGGATCCAGCCGGAGTGATCGACGCCGCGATCGTCGGCCTCGGCCGCTGGGGCCGCAGCCTCGTCGAGTCGGCCCAGGGGAAATCGGACAAGCTGCGCTTCGTCGTCGGTGTCGAACCGGAAATGGACCACGCGCGCGAATTCGCCGCGAAGCATCACTTCAGGCTCGCGTCCGGGTTGGATGAAACGCTCGCCGATCGTTCGCTGGCAGCGGTGGTCCTCGCCACCCCGCACTCCCTGCATCGACCGCAGGTCCTAGCCGCGGCCGGTGCCGGCAAGCATGTCTTCTGCGAGAAGCCGCTCGCCCTCACGCGAGTCGACGCGGAGGCGATGCTCCAGGCTTGCGCGCGCGCGAAGGT
>DASYPG010000058.1:0-5855 GCA_036006885.1 Burkholderiales bacterium
ACTACCTCGCCAAGCACCCGCCCCGCCCTGCCTCGCCTCTAGCATTCAATTAGAAGTGGATCTGCTCCTCATGCGCCTGGAATTCAGCCACGCAATGATTCCAGGCGAAATGGAGAGCGCCACGATCGCGAGGATCACGACGGTCAGGTTGTTCCGGATGAGCGGGATGTTGCCGAAGAAATAGCCCGCGGTGCAGAGCGACCCGACCCAGATCGCCGCGCCCGCAATGCAGAACGCGAGATAGCGCAGGTAGGGCATGCGGCCCACGCCTGCGACGAACGGCACGTAGGTGCGCACGATCGGCACGAAGCGCGCGAGGATGATGGTCTTGCCGCCGTGGCGCTCGTAGAACTCGTGCGTGCGCTGCAGGTACACAGGGTTGATCCATCTGCCGAAAAGCCGCATGCCGGCCCAGCGTCCGATCCAGTAGTTGGAGTTGTCTCCGCAGAGCGCCGCGGCGACCAGCGTGGCGATGACGGCGAGAAGGTCCATCTCGCCCAGCGCAGCCAGCGTCCCGGCTACGAAGAGCAGCGAATCACCCGGCAGGAACGGCGTGACCACGAGCCCGGTCTCGCAGAACACGATGACGAAGAGCAGCCCGTACACCCACATGCCGTGCTGTCTCACGAACTCGCCAAGGTGCACGTCGAGGTGAACCACGAGATCCCACAGGAACGCGAGAAGCTCCATCGGCCGATTGTATAATCTGCGCGCCTTTCGCTCCGGCGCCTCTCCCGAATGTCCGCCTCCGCAGTCCTGACCAATCCCAGCGTCGAGCGCGTGCGGGCGGCGCTCGAGCGTGCCGGAATGCCGGCCGAGATCGTCGAGCTTCCGGGAGCGGCGCGCACTGCCAGGGCGGCCGCGGAATTTCTCGGCTGCGAGGTGGCGCAGATCGCCAACTCCCTCGTGTTCCGCGCCGAGGCGAGCGACACCGCGGTGCTCGTCATGTCCTCCGGCGCCTGCCGCGTCGACCTCGCCAGGCTGGCGCGGCTCCTCGGCGAGCCCATCGCCAAGGCCGACGCCGAATTCGTGCGCCGGCACACCGGCTTCGCGATTGGCGGGGTTGCGCCCGTGGGACACGGCCTGTCGAAGGTCTTCGTGGAGAAGGCTCTGGCGGCGCACAACGAGCTCTGGGCTGCGGCCGGCCATCCGCACACCGTTTTCCGGCTGAGCTATCCGCAGCTCCTGAGCATCACCGGCGGCAGCGAAGCGGAGCTCGCGGCGTGAGTTCGATCCGGGTGCTGCCCGAGCTACTCGTGAGCCAGATCGCCGCGGGCGAAGTGGTGGAGCGTCCCGCCTCGGTGCTGAAGGAGCTGATCGAGAACAGCATCGATGCCGGCGCGAGCGCGATCACCGTAACGCTCGACGAAGGCGGAATGCGGCGCGTGCAGGTGGAGGACGACGGCGAGGGCATCGCCCGCGAGGACCTGCCGCTCGCGCTGGCGCGGCACGCGACGAGCAAGATCCACAGCCTTGCGGACCTGGAGGGCGTCGCCACGATGGGTTTCCGCGGCGAGGCGCTCGCCTCGATCGCGTCGGTGTCGAGGGTGTCGATCGCCAGCCGGACGCACGGGGCAGCGCACGGAGCCTCGATCAGCGCGGAAGGCGCGCAGCTCGGCGAGGTGGCGCCGGCGGCGCGAGCGCAGGGGACCACGGTGTCGGTCGCGGACCTCTATTTCAATACGCCGGCGCGGCGCAAGTTCCTGCGCACCGAGGCGACCGAGCTCGGACATTGCGACGAGGCGTTCCGGCGCGTCGCACTCGCGCGTTGCGATGTTGCCTTCACTTTGAAGCACAACGGACGCGTGAGCCGCCACGTGCGCGCGCAGGCGCTCGCCGAGCGCGCGGCAGTGCTCCTTGGCGACGAGCTCGTTTCTGCGAGCGTGCCGATCGAGGCGCGCAGCGGCAGCCTCGCGTTGACCGGGCTTGCCGGCCTGCCGCAGGCGGCAAAGCCTCGCGCCGAGGCGCAGTACTTCTTCGTCAACGGCCGGTTCGTGCGCGATCGCGTGCTCGCGCATGCGGTGCGCGAGGCGTACTCCCAGCTCCTGCACGGCGAGCGCCAGCCCGCCTACCTGCTGTTCCTCGAGCTCGATCCGCGCAAGGTGGACGTGAACGTGCATCCGGCGAAGACCGAAGTGCGCTTCCGCGATTCACGCGCCGTGCATCAGTTCGTGAAGCACGCGCTGGAGCGGGCCCTCTCGCCAAGCGCCGCCGAAGCACCGGTCAGCTATGCAAGCATCGCTGCCCCTGTTTTCAGAGGAGGACAGCAACAATCGTTCGGGCTTGCCCAGCCGGTGGCCGCGTACCAGGCATTCATGAGTGCCGCGCTTACGGCCGCGGTGCCGGCAGCCGAGAGGGCGCCGCCGCTCGGCTATGCCCTCGCCCAGCTGCACGGCGTGTACATCCTGGCGCAGAACGAAGCGGGGCTGGTGCTGGTGGACATGCACGCGGCGCACGAGCGCATTGTGATGGAGAAGCTCAAGCGCAACCTCGACGCCGGGGCGGTGCAGCGCCAGGCGCTGCTCGTGCCGGCGGTGCTTTCCGCCGAGGCACTCGACATCGCCACCGCCGAGGAGAACCGCGAGGTGCTCGAGCGCCTCGGCCTCGAGCTGGCGGTGTCCGGGCCGAACGAGCTTTCGGTGCGTGCGGCGCCGGCGGCGCTGGCGGCGGGTGACATCCCGGGGCTCACGCGCGACGTGCTGCGCGAGATCCGCGAGTTCGGCGGCAGCGAAGCGCTCAGCGCGCGCCAGAACGAGCTCCTCGCCACGATGGCCTGCCATGCGGCGGTGCGCGCGAACCGCGCGCTGAGCGTCGCCGAGATGAACGCGCTGCTGCGCGAAATGGAGGAGACCGAGCGCTCCGGGAGCTGCAGCCACGGCCGTCCGACGTGGTACCAACTCACGCTCGCCGACCTGGACAAGCTCTTCCTGCGGGGACGTTGATGGATAAGGTGATGATCATAACGGGAGGCGGCCGCGGCATCGGCGCCGAGACTGCCAAGCTCGCCGCCAAGCAGGGCTACGCGGTATGCGTGAACTATCTGAGGGACGCAAAGGCAGCTGAAAGCCTCTTAAAGGAACTTTCTCTTGGAAAGAAAGCAATTGCCGTTGCGGGCGATGTCTCCAAGGAAGAAGACGTGTTGAAGATCTTCGCCGAGACCGACAAGGCGCTCGGCCGCGTCACGGCGCTCGTCAACAACGCCGGCATCGTCGACCGCTCGCAGCGCGTGGAGACGATCACTGCGGCGCGCCTGGCGCGCATGTTCGCAATCAACGTCACGGGCAGCTTCCTGTGCGCGCGTGAGGCGGTGAAGCGCATGTCGACGAAGCACGGCGGCAAGGGCGGCGCGATCGTCAACGTCTCCTCGGCGGCGGCGAAGCTCGGCAGCCCGGGCGACTACGTCGACTACGCCGCGTCGAAGGCGGCGATCGAGACCTTCACCGTCGGGCTCGCCAAGGAAGTTGGCGGCGAGGGCATCCGCGTAAACTGCGTGCGGCCGGGCGTGATCCGCACCGACATCCACCTGGTGAGCGGCGACCCTTCGCGCGTCGAGCGCATCGGCGGCGCCGCGCCGCTCGGGCGCCCGGGCGAGCCCGAGGAGGTCGCGCGCGCCATCCTCTTCCTTGCCTCCGACGAGGCGTCCTACACGACCGGCTCGGTCCTCGATGTGACCGGCGGCCGCTAGCGCCTTGCCCACGGCGTTCGCCCTGCTCGGGCCGACCGCGAGCGGCAAGAGCGCCCTCGCCCTGCGCCTCGCCGGCGAGCACCCGATCGAGATCGTCTCCGTCGACTCGGCCCAGGTCTACCGCGGCATGGACATCGGCACCGCCAAGCCCGGCGCCGCCGACCGCGTGCGCGTGCCGCATCATCTGATCGACCTCGTCGATCCACACGAGCGCTATTCGGCCGGTCATTTCCGCACCGACGCGATCCGCGTCGTCGGTGAGATCCTTCAGAGGAAGAAAACACCCCTGCTGGTCGGCGGCACGATGCTCTACTACCGAACCCTGGTCGCCGGACTCGATGCGCTTCCCGCAGCAGATCAGGAGACCCGAAACTCGATTAGTGCGGAAGCGCGCGCGCGAGGCTGGCCGGCGATGCACGCCGAGCTTGGCAGCATCGACCCCAAGGCCGCGGCGCGCATCATGCCGAACGATGCGCAGCGCATCCAGCGCGCGCTCGAGGTCTACCGGATTTCAGGAAACACTCTTTCCGCACTCCAGCGGGGCGCGAATGAGCCCCTGCCCTTCTCGATTCGCGGCTACGCGCTGATACCCGAGCGCGCCGAGCTACACCGGAAGATCGAGCAGCGCTTCGATGCCATGCTGCGCGTTGGGCTCATCGATGAAGTGAAAGAATTGAAAAAGAGATACGACCTGAACGCGGACATGCCGAGCATGCGGGCGGTCGGCTACCGGCAGGCCTGGTCGTTCCTGGAAGGTCGGATCGACGAGAAGGACCTGCGCGAGCAGGGCATCGCGGCCACGCGCCAGCTCGCCAAGCGCCAGGTCACCTGGCTGCGCAGCCTGCCCGGACTCGAGCCCGCGCAGAACCTCGAAGGCGCGCTTACTCGGGCTTGATCCCCACTTCGGCGACCACGCGCCGGAAGACCTCGCCCTGTTCCTTGACGAAGGCGGTGAGCTCCTCTGGCGTCGAGCTGCGGGGCTCGAACGCGAGCTTCTGGAACGCTTCGCGCACGTCAGGCCGCTTCAGCACCACGCCGAGCTCGCGCCCGACCCGGCTGACGACCTCCTTCGGCATGTTCGCGGGACCGAACACCCCGCCCCACGGCGTGATCGACAAGGGACGCATGCCGGCCTCAGCCAACGTCGGCGCCTCCGGCAGGAGCGGGCTGCGGCTCGGCAGCAGCGTCGCGAGCACCCTGAGCTTGCCTTCCCTGACCTGCGGCGCGGCGGTGCCCGGCGTTGCGATGGCGAAGTGGACGCGGCCGCCGAGAAGGTCGACCGACAGCGGTCCGTCGCCCTTGTACGGGATGTGCACTACATCGAGCTTTTCCTGCTGCACGAGCTGCGCGGTGGCGAGCATGCTGGTGCTGTTGCCGCTGCCGTAGTTGAGCTTGCCGGGGTTGGCGCGAATGTAGGCCAGGAGCTCGCCAATCGTGTTCGCCGGCACGCTCGGATGAGTAAAGATGAAGAATCCGAACTGCCCCACAAGCGACACTGGCGTGAAGTCTGCGATCGGGTCATAAGGCGGGTTCTTGCGCACCGCCGGCAGCCACGAAAATGCAGTGTTGGTGGCGTAGAACAAGGTGTAGCCGTCCGGCGCCGCCTTCATCGCCGCCTCGGCGGCGATCGCGCCGTCGGCGCCCGGCTTGGTCTCGATCACCACGGGCTGACCGAGCGCCTGCCCGAGCGGCAAGGCGTAGATGCGCGCGCCGAGCTCCGCGGCGCCGCCCGGCGGAAAAGGCACGATCAGGCGGATCGGCTTGTTGGGATATTGCGCCGCGGCGGCGCCTGCAAAGAGCACTGCGGCGAGAGCGGCGAGGATTCTGGTCATGGTTTCACTCCGCCTCACTCATTCTTGTAGACCCCTCGAATATTAAGCGCCGCGAGGCAAAACTGCAGCCCGACGAGCGCAAAGGCGTGGTCGTGAAATCCCCACAGTACCCACAGCACGTTGCCCGTGAGAAAGCACCAGAAGCCGACGGCGCGCTTGTGGGCGGAGCGCGAACCGACCAGGTAGGCCGCCGCCACCGTGACGAGCATGGCCGGCCATTGCAGGAGGTCGAGATAGTTCATGACAAGCCTAGGACCCTAGAATGCAGGCTCTCGTTCAGGAGGCGGCATGCAGATCGGAATCATCGGCCTGGGCCGGATGGGCGCCGGCATGGCGCG
>DASYPG010000059.1:0-22835 GCA_036006885.1 Burkholderiales bacterium
CTTCTTCGAGCATCCGGCGACGGTGCTCGTCGTCACCAACATGTACTACACCGAGGCGCCCTGGCTCACGCCGCGCGCGGTGCCGGCGGCGACCTCGATGGTGTGGCACGACGTGGCGCTCACCGGCACCACGTCGCACGATTTCAGCGAGCAGATCGCCTCGCTCGAGCCGTTCCTCGCCAAGAACTGGCAGGCGGGCCTGAGCCCCAAGAGCGGCAACCCGGTGTACGAACACCCCACGGTGGTAGTGCTCTACCGCGACGACTACCGCTTCCTCCTCGACGAGGTGATCCCGAAGCGCGGTGCCGGACTCGCCGAGTACGACATGGTGATCGCCTCGCAGCCCTATCGGGCGCGGGCGCCGCTCGAGTTCAAGGCGCAGAAGGTGGTGGCGCCGCTCGTGCGCGCGCTCGGCAAGGGCGGGCGTCTGCTCGGCATCCACTCCAACGGCCACGACCCGGGCCTTGAGATCATCCAGAAGGTGTGGCCGGGCGAGAACCCGTTCATCCATACCCGGCACGACCTGATGCGCGCCGCGAAAGCGGACCTGGGGCGCGAGGCGCGGCGCTACAACTTCAACACCTACGCCGACGCGCGCGCGATCTTCCGCTACGACATGCATACGCTGCCGACCGAGATCTCCTCCAGCATCGGCACCTCGACGCTGTTCGCGGCGTGGAACGCGGCAATCTACGTGGCGCAGATCGAGGACCAGCGGCTATCGGAAGTGCTCGGAAAGACGCATTATCTCGACGCGACGCGCGAAGTGCTGCAGAAGCACGGCGCCCTCTGGTTCCTGGACGAGTCCTATGTCATCTCCCGCAAGCGCGACTGAATCGAAAACCGGCCTCTCGGAGCTCCTCACGGCGGGGTCGCTGGAGATCTCGCCGCGCGAGCTGCACCGCGCGGCCGAGGTGGCGACGATCCTGCCGGCGAACACCTGCGTCTACATCCCGTCGCTTCCCGGCCTGCCGCTCACCCGCACCCTCGACGCGATCGCGGCGATCCGCGCCGCCGGCCTCGACCCGGTGCCGCACGTGTCGGCGCGGCGCATCCGCGACCGCGACGAGTTCCGCGACTTCCTGATGAAGGCGGCGGCGCAGCACGGCGTGCACCGCGTGCTCCTCCTCGGCGGCGACGAGCCGCGGCCGAAAGGGCCGTACGCCGACAGCCTGCAGGTGCTCGAGCAGGGGGTGCTCAAGGAATGCGGCGTGCGCGAGTTCGGCGTCGGCGGCTATCCCGAGGGCCACCCGCGCATCTCGCTCAACGCCCTGGACAAGGCGCTGCAGCGCAAGGTCGCCCTCGCGCGCGAGCAGGGTATCGGCGTCTACATGGTGACCCAGTTCTGCCTGTCGCCGCAGCGCGTGGTGGACTACTGCGCGGGCCTCGCCCGGACCTCGCCGGAGCTGCCGGTATACGTGGGCATCGCGGGCCCCACCGATCCCGTGGCGCTCGCCCGCTACGCGCAGCGCTGCGGCGTGAGCGCGTCGCTGCGCGCCCTGCGCAACCTCGGCGCCGGCATCGCCAAGCTCGTCACCCACACCGATCCGCGCGACCAGCTCGTCGCGCTGGCGCGCTACTCGTCCGTGCGCGAGCAGAGCAACGTCGTCGGCGTGCACATCTACAGCTTCGGCGGCGCGGTTCAGACCGCGAGCTGGATGCGCAAGCTGATGTAGTACGAATTCGGCTCTGACCCCGAATTCCTAGCCTCGCCCCACGAACGGCATCTTCGTCGCCATGATGGTCATGAACTGCACGTTGACGTCGAGCGGCAGGTTGGCCATGTGCAGCACCGCGTTGCCGACGTGCTTCACGTCCATCAGCGGCTCGGGCTTGATGGAGCCGTCGGCTTGCGGCACGCCCTGCGCCATGCGCGCGGCGAGCTCGGTGAGGGCGTTGCCGATGTCGATCTGGCTGGCGGTGATGTCGTGCTTGCGCCCGTCGAGCGAGATGCACTTGGTGAGGCCGGTGACCGCGTGCTTGGTGGAGGTGTAGGCCACCGACATGGGCCGCGGCGCGTGCGCCGAGATCGAGCCGTTGTTGATGATGCGCCCGCCCTTGGGGTCCTGCGACTTCATGATGCGGATCGCTTCCTGCGTGCACATGAACATCGCCACCAGGTTGATGTTGACCACCTCGCGGAACTTCTCGATCGGCAGGTCCTCCATCGGCACCGCGGGCGCGCCCATGCCGGCGTTGTTGAACAGAACGTCCAGCCTGCCCCACTTGGATCTGACTTCATTGAAAAGACTTTTTACGTCGGCGTCCTTGGTGATATCGGCGGGCAGCACCATCGCGCGGTCCTTCGCGCCGGACTCGGCGGCGGTCTTCTCCAGCATGTCCTTGCGGCGGCCGACCAGGCCGACGCTGTAGCCGTCCTTCAGCAGCGCCAGCGCGGCGGATTTCCCGATCCCGGATCCGGCGCCGGTGACGATCGCAACCCTCATGGTTTTCTCCTGGAGAACTGGTTCGCGGGATGGTAAATGAGAAAAACGGGGTCTGTCCCTACTTTTCGTGGCGCCGGAGGAACTCGAGGAGCACTTCGTTGAAGCGCTCGGGCTGCTCGAGGCTGGAGAGGTGCCCGCAGTCCTCGAGTACGACGAGCTTCGCTCCGGGGATGCGCTGCGCTATGCGCTCGGCGAGCTCCGGAGGGTAGACGCGGTCCTCATCGCCGGTGATGACCAGCGTGGGCACGGCGAGCTTCTCGAGCGGCGCGGCGCGGTCCTGCGTCACCGAGGCCTCGAGCGTCTTGCGGTAGGAGTCGTTGCGCAGGGCGTGGAAGCTCGCGAGCAGCGCGGCGTGCGCGCCGGGGCTGGCGCGCCTGCCAAGGAGGCGCACCGCCGACTCGGCGCTGCGGTGCTCGCGCTCCTCGACGAACCTGAGGACCTCCTCCGGGGACAGCGCGTCGAAGCCGGGACTGGTGTTGGCGAGCGTCAGCGTGCGCACGCGGCCGGGGTGCGCGAGCGCGAAGTTGCGCGCGATGCGCCCGCCCATCGACAGGCCGACGAGGTGCACACGCTGTTCGCCCAGAAAATCGATCGTCCGGAGGAGGTCGGAGGTGAAATCTTCGAACTGCAGCGCGCCTTCGTAGTCGTCGGAGTCGCCGTAGCCGCGCGCGTCCCAGGCCGCTGCGGTGAAGCCGTGCTGCGAGAAGAAAGCGAGCTGGTGCTGCCAATGGTTGCGGTTGCCGCCGATGCCGTGCAGGAAGATGACGAGCGGCCCGCGCCCGGCGCTCGCCACCGCGATGCGCGGGCTTCCGGGAACGAGCGTAGTCCAGGGCGTCATTCCGCCTTCGCGCCGGAGATCTTCACGGCGCGCCCGCGGCTTTCGCTGTCCTTCCGGATGTACGCCGCGAACGCCTCGGGGCTGCTTCCGACCACCTCGTAGCCGCGGTCGATGAGCTGCTTCTGCCGGAACTCCGGGTCCTGCAGCAGCTTCGAGATGTCCTGGTAGAGCCGGGCGATCACCTCGCGCGGCGCGCCCGCCGGCAGGAACAGGCCGAACCAGGCATGGGTTTCCACCTCGGGATAGCCGAGCTCGGCGAAGGTCGGCACCTGAGGGAAGAGCGGCGAGCGCTGCGCGCCGCCGATGGCGAGCGCCTTGATGCGGCCGGCCTTGAGCGGCGCGCTCGAGGTCGCGATGCCGGCGAAGGTGAGCTGGACCTCGCCGGCGATCACCGCGGGAACCGCGAGCGAGATGCCCTTGTAGGGAACGTGCACCAGGTCGATTCCGGCCTTGTACTTGAGCATCTCGCCGGCGAGGTGCGGCTGGCTGCCGCTGCCGTACGAGGCGTAGTTGATGCTGCCGGGTTTGGCCTTCGCCGTTTCGATCAACCCCTTCAAGTCGTTGAAAGGCGTCGCGGGGTGCGCGACCAGGAGCTGTTGCAGCAGCACGAGCATGGTGACCGGGGCGAAATCGCGCTGGGTATCGAACGGCAGGCTGGCGTAGAGATGCGGGTTGATCGAGAACGTGGCGTCGGTCGTCATGAGCACGGTGTAGCCGTCGGGCGCGCTCTTCGCCACCGAGTCGGCGGCCACGATGGTATTCGCCCCGGGCTTGTTCTCGACCACGACCGGCTGGCCCCAGGCGGCGCCGAGGCGCTCGGCGAGCTGCCGCGCCATCACGTCGATGCCGCCGCCGGCGGGATAGGCGACCACGATGCGCACCGGCTTCGCCGGCCACGCCTGCGCGGACGCCGCGCACGGCAGGAGGACGGCAAGCAGGGCAAGGGCGGCTCGGAGGAAGCGCATGCGAGGGTCCCGGGTGGCGTCAGGACCCAAATGATAGTGGATCGCTTCCGGGCTATCGGCTGCTGCTGCGGATGTACCGCCGCACCACCTCGTAGTCGGCGTCCCGGGCGGCGACGAACGGGACGAAGTGACCCGCCTCGAGGATCCTCCTCCCTGCCTCCGTCTCGGGCCACTCGAGGATGGTCTGGCGCAGGATATCGCGGTCCTTCTGCGAGACGCGCTTGTGCGCCACGAACAGCGCATGCGGAATGGGGGCTGTCTTGTACAGGATGCGGAACCGTGAAGGCGGCTCGCTTTGCTTCTCGATGGTGCGCAGCGCCTGCTCCGCCGTGCCGCAGGCATCGGCGGCGCCGATGACCACGCTCTGCAGGCAGGCAAAATGATTCTTCCCGTAGTAGCGCTTGACGCCGGTTTGCGGGTCGATGCCGGCGTCGCGGAAGGCCATGCTGGTGAGGTGCGACACCGCTGCATCCTCCGGCGGATTCGAAACGATTCTCCCCTTGAGATCCTCGATGCTCGCGAGCGGGCTGTCCCGGCGCACCACGATCACGGCCTCCAGCGCCTCGCCGCGGCGGGCGAGCGGGAGGTAGCCGCGCTTGTCGTGCGCATCCACGTAGTCGAACGGCTGCACCAGGGCGATGTCGTAGGTCTCGTTGCGCAGTTCCTCGCCGAAGGCGGCATAGGCCGCTTTCGAGGTCAGCCGGACCGGCCGCCCGAGCTTTGCCTCGAAGTCGCTCGCCATGGGCGCGTGCAGCTCGTAGAGCCGTGGCATCGGGAGGTTGGGAAATACGCCGAACTCGTACGGTTTGTCCGCCGCGCCCGCGTGGCCGGCGCACAGGACCATGCCTAGGGCACAGAGGATGCCGCGTGCGGCGTCCATGGCCATCCTCAGAACTCCGAGCGCTGGCGCCGGTCGCGCGTGCGGCGGGGCACCGTACGGCGCTCCTCGCGCTGGCGCCGCTCTTGCGACGCGTTATCCTCGGCCGCGCGCCGCTCCTCGTTTTCCCGCCGGTCGCTTGCCGCCGGCACCTCGCCGCGCCGGTCGAGCCCGGTGCGGCGGTCGACGAAGCGGACGTTGTGTCCGGCTTTGGCCGCCGCGAGCCAGCGCAGCCCTTCGGGATCGATGTAGTAGCAGTCGGAGAAGTCGATGACCAGGTTGTCGACGCGCGCGATCGCCTGATGGTAGGTCGCCTCGATGACCGGCAGCGAGCCGTAGTAGATGTTGCCCCGGATCTTGAGCACGTTGCCGCGCAGGCTAACCCTCGGATTGGCCTGCTCCCACTTCGAGTACGCGATGGCGAGGATCGAGCCGACCATCACGGCGCCGAACAGATCCAGGAACAGGACCGACAGGAACGAGGCGGTGAACACGACGGCCTCGCGCCGGTCCTTGAGATGGGGCCGGATGTCCTCCCATTTGATCATGTTGGCCCCGAGCAGCATGATGATCGCGGCCATCGCCGGCATGGGGATGATGGCGATCACGCCGGCGAGGAACAGCACCATCAGCAGCAGGAATAGCGCCGACAGCGCGCTCGTGACGCGGCTGTTGCCGCCCATGCTGTAGACGAGCCACATGCGGTTGAACGAAGCGCAGGTGGGCAGCGACGAAAGGAAGGGCAGCAGGCAGTTCGACACCGCATCGGAGAAGATGCCCTTGCGGCTGTCGGTGAAGGCTCCGATCTTGCGGCTCATGCGGCGCATCGCCGCGACGGTCTGGAACAGTCCCAGCAGCGCCAGGGTCACCGCGCCGGGCAGGATCGCGATGATGTTCGGCAGCGCCTCCTGGTTGAACAGCGGCAGCGAGGGGAAGACGAAGCCCACCGGCGACAGGTTGCCGATCTGCTCGATCATCGTGGTCTCGAGGCCGACCGCCGATCCGAGATACGCCGAATAGGAGGTCCCGGCCACGACGCCGATGAGGATGGCCCATTTGTGCAGGGCGTCGAACTGGCGCGCGATCAGGCTCGCGACCAGGGTGATCAAGCCGATCTGGATGGCGTAGAGATTGCCGAACTCCAGGACCGCGAGCAGCGAGTGCCATGCGATCCAGAGCGGCCATTCGACCTCGGTGTTGACCGGCAAGCCGGCGAAGGTGGTGAGCGACTTGAAGATGAGGAACAGGCCGATGCCGCAGATCATGCCGTCGATGATCGGCTCGGAGATCAGGTCGAGCATCCTCCCGAGCGGACGGATGAGGGCGAAGAGCAGCTGGATCAGCCCGGCGAGCAGGATCAGAGTGAGGGCATAGCCGATGTAGTCGGTGCCGTACTGCGGCGCGATCGGCAGCAGGGTGATGCCGATCGCGGCGGACATCGTGGTGTTGGGTCCTCCGGAGAATATCCGCGAAGGGTTCAGCAAGGCGGTGAACAGGACGCCCCAGATCGCGGCGTAGATGCCGAAATGCGGCGGTAACCCCGCGAGCGTGGTCGAGAAGGCGATCGCCTGGGGCAGGGTGACGACCGCGAGCGTCAGCCCGACGAGCAGGTTGCCGCGCAACGCGGGAATGATCTGCGGCAGCGCGGCGGCGAGGGCGTTCACCTAGGTCGGCCGCCTACTCGCCATCGTGCAGGGGGCGATTCCCCACCAGGGATTCGGCGTAGCGCGTGAGCGGCGGCATCGCCGTCATCATGAGCTGCTGCCACGCCGCGACCAGGGGACCCTGGCGATCGCCCGCGGCACGCGGCAGCGTCCCGAGGTAGTAGGCGATGTCGCGGCAGTCCTGATTCTCGAGGCTGCCTTCCCCGCCCGGCGGCATGTTGCGGCAGATGAATCCGGGCATCACCGAATTCACCATGGCGAAGTTCATGCGTGAATCCATGCTGTAGGCGTTGGGGCCGGCGACCGCGGGATAGACCGCCTTGCCGTTCACCACGGTGCCCAGCCCCTGGGGTCCGTGGCAGCGCGCGCATTTTTCCTTGTACAGATGGGCGCCGCGTACATAGTCGTCGCCGCGCTTGAGCGTCGCGGAGGCGGGGATCTCGGCGATGCCCTGCTCGAGGTAGTGGTTGCCGATCTTCATGTCGAGCGCGGCCGCGAGGAACCGGCTGTACGCGGTGACGTCGCGCATCAGGTCGTCGGCCGCGTTGGGCTTGAAGCCGTTCGACGAGTTGATGTAGCACTGCATCTGGCGCAGCTCGTGCGGCAGCAGCAGCCCGGTGAACCGGTCGTACATGTCCGCCATGACCCACGAGGCGGCCATGCTGTTGGAGCCCACCAGGCGGTTGCCCGCGGCATCCTGCTTGTCGCCGATGCCCTGGTGGCAATGGTCGCAGGTGGTGTGGCTGCCGCGGACGAAGCGCTTCGCGAACCAGCGCTCAGCTGCGTCCTTCGCGTAGTGACCCTGGAGGTCGTCGATGATGTTGCAGCCGCGCTCGATGGCGCGTACGTCCTCTGCGCTGTAGCCACGAGTGGTGATCCATGCATCGCTCACCCTGCGCACGTAGGGCGAGCGGTACTCCTTGTCCGGGGCG
This sequence comes from Burkholderiales bacterium, assembly GCA_036006885.1. Taxonomy (GTDB): domain Bacteria; phylum Pseudomonadota; class Gammaproteobacteria; order Burkholderiales; family SG8-39; genus SCGC-AG-212-J23. The sequence goes on from DASYPG010000059.1 coordinate 7,724, forward strand.
AGGCCGTAGCCCGAGAGCTTCTGCTTGCACCCCGGCGTGAGCTCGACGGCGGCCGCGCGCAGCCGGTCGCGCTCGGCATGTCGCTCGAGCGCGACGAGGTACAGGCCGCCGAGCATCGCCACGATGAGCACGACCCGCAGGAGCTTCCTCGGCAGCATGGCCATGGCTAGCCCCCGTCCCGGCGGGCGCTTTCGCCAAGCTGCGGGTCCTTGCGGGCGCCTTCGCTGAGCTGCAGGTGGTGCGCCACCGCGCGCGCGAATATCCGCAGGTCGCGGATCGTCGGGTCGTATAGCGTCGGCACGAAGCCGTCCATGTGTCCGGCGAGGCAGCGCATGACGTGCTCCTCGAACGACAGCCGCTTGCCGAGCTTCGCGTCGAAGCGATCCGTACTAACGAAGCCGTAGGCCATGTCCTCGGGCGTGTGGCAGCTGGTGCAGGCATTCACCGCCTGCGCCGCGGTCCTGCGCGTGAAGCGCCACGCGTACTTGTGGGTGTAAAAGAACACGTTGTATCCGTTCTGCGCGGCGCGCACGAAGTGGCCGTCCTGGCCGAACTCGGTGACACCGTAAGCCCTCGCGAACTGGTCCCACCCGGGCTCGGCCGAGACGTGCGCGCGAAACGCCGGCACATGCGAACCGAAATGCGCCCAAAGCACGAGGCCGGCGATCAGAGCGAGCGCAGAGAGCGACTTGACGAGGCTCAAAGGTGACCCATCACCAGGCGCACCATCCTGCGGCACGGATCGTAGTCCCTGTCCTCCGCCTTGCCGATGCCCGTCAGCAGAGCGGCCTTGAGGACGCTCCGGCCGGTCTCGGTGTTCTCGAGGTCCACCAGGCTCGACTGGATCGCTTCCCGCAGCGGCGTCGACATCGTGCGCTTCACCGCCCAGGGCAGGTGAAGCAGCTGCTCGGAGACCGCGAGAAGGCTGAGCTCGTCGGGATTGATCGCGCTCTTCACGGCCGGCTGCCCGATGACGATGTCGCCCGACCCGGCGGCGTCGGCCTGCTTGCGATAGACGCCGATCACCGAGTTGAGCGGGTTGATGGCGAATTGCGAGGTGAACTCATCAAGCCTCAGGCCCGCCTGCATGATCATGTAGACCGGCGCGATGTAGCTGATCATCGCGTCCTCGCCGCCGCCGAAGAGCACGGTGCGGCCGCGCAGCTGGGCCAGGCTGGTGATGCCGCTGTCCTTGCGCACGTAGAGCGCCCCGGCGATGGTGCTTTTGCCGAATTCCTTGTTGTGCGCGATGACCTGGTAGGTCTTCGCCGAGCGGATGTAGTGATACTGGTTGTACTGCACGATGTCGTAGCGGCGCTCCTCGATGCCGCGCCAGAACGATTGGAAGTCCTTGGAGGTCACCAGGACGACCTTGCGGTTGAGGCGCTCGCGCAGGTACTCGGCGAGTGGCGCATAGCGCGTGGTGGTTTCGCTCGCGCTGAAGCGCGGGAAGACCCCGAGCACCAGCGACTCCTCGCTCGCGCGGCCGAGGCCGGCGTGGCCGGCGGCGAGGCCGGCGAGGCCCGCGGCCGCGCCTCGCAGGAAGTTTCGACGTGTCGTGGATCTTGTTTTCATGGTTGTCTCTAGAGCTGTCCGCGTCCCTTCGCCGCGCGCATCTGGTGGATGACGGCGAGGTTGGAGGCGTCGCCGTTTGCCTGCCGGTTCGTGAGGTACGCGCGATAGGCGTCCTCGCTCATGGGCCTGGCGATGAGATAGCCCTGGGCGAAGTCGCAGCCCTGCGCGGCCAGGAACTCGAGCTGGGCGTGGTGCTCGACGCCCTCGGCGAGCACGCGCAGGTCGAGGCCCTTCGCCATCGCGAGGATCGCCTTGACGAGCGACACGTCGTCGGGGTTGGTGGGCAGCCCGGCGACAAAGCTGCGGTCGATCTTCAGCACGTCGAAGCGGAAGCGCTTGAGGTAGCTGAGCGACGAGTAGCCGGTGCCGAAGTCGTCCAGCGCCAGCTTAACGCCGAGGGCGCGCAGGCTCCCCAGCTCCTCGGCCACCTGGTGATGGTCGTCGAGCAGCACGCTCTCGGTGATCTCGAACTCGAGCGCGTGCGCCGGAATGCGGTACGCCGCCATCAGCTCGGCCAGGCGCTTGGAGAAGCGCTTGCGGAACTGGATGCGCGACACGTTGATGGCCAGAAACCCGGGGTTGACCCCGGCGTCGTGCCAGGTGCGCCAGCAGCGGCACGCCTGCTCGAGGACCCAGTCACCGATGCCGACGATCTGGCCGGTGGTCTCGGCGAGCGGGATGAAGTCCGCCGGGCTGACCTGGCCTCTCTCGGGGTGGTGCCAGCGCAGCAGCGCTTCCGCGCCGCGGTGGCGCGGGCCTGCCGTGTCGACGATCGGCTGGAAGTGCAGCGCGAGCTGGCCGAGCTCGATCGCGCCGTTGAGGTCCTGCTCCATCTGCATGCGCTCGCGCAGGCGGATGTTCATTTCCTCGGTGAAGAAGATGGCCGAGCCCTCCTGCGCGGCTTTCGCCTGGTACATCGCGTTGTCGGCGTTGGCCATCAGCGTCTCCACGCTTTCGCCGTTGTCGGGATAGATCGCGATGCCGACGCTGCAGTGGATCACCACCTTGCGCCCGTTCAGGTCGCGCGCCTCGGACACCGACTGCAGCAGCCGCTCGGCGATTCTCTCGATCTCGACCTCGCTCACCACTTCGGGGACCAGGATCAGGAACTCGTCTCCGCCCAGGCGGGCCACGGTGTCGGCCTCGCGCAGGCTTTCCTGGAGCTTCGCGCCGATCGCCGCCAGCAGCTCGTCGCCGAAGGCGTGGCCGAGGGTGTCGTTCACGCTCTTGAAGTTGTCGAGATCGATGAACAGCACCGCGAAGCGCTGTCCGGTGCGCCGCGCGCGGTGGATCTCGAGGTTGATGCGGTCGAAGGCCATCATCCGGTTGGGCAGGCCGGTAAGGGCGTCGAAGTTGGCCTGGCGGTGGAGCTTCGCCTGCTCCTCCTTCACCTCCTGGGCCATGGCGTTGAAGGACTGCGCCAGCTGGCCGAGCTCGTCGGCTGTTCTCACTTCCACCGCAGTGAAGCGGCCGCGGCCGACCTCGCGCGAGGCGGCGATCAGGCGGCGGATCGGGAACAGCACGTTGAAGCGGAACGCGCCGTAGATCGCCGCGCTCAGAAAGAGCACGATCGCGCCCATGACCACCGCCTGGATCACGACCTGGCGCCGCAGCTGGCTCTGCAGCGACTCGCGGCTGATGCCGACGAGGAAGTGGCCGAGCAGCACGTTGTTGTGGGTGATGGGGTAGTCGAGGCGGATCAGGTCCTCGACGCCCTCGGGCTTCTTGATGAGCTCGGTGATCTCGACCGAGCCGCCCTCGCGCGCGCGCTTCCTGACGTAGGGGTCGTTGGTGTCGACGTGGTAGCTGATCGGCACGCCCTGCGGGGTCAGGATCGCGCCATAGGCGACGTCGGGCTGCGAGGAGACCTCGCGCGTATAGTCGTTGAGCAGCAGGAAGTCGAAACCGAGAATCGCCTCGGGGCTGATGAGCGAGACCAGTCTTCCGAGGGCGCGGCCGCGCTCGAGCAGCTGCTGCTCGTGCAGGCGCGTCGACGTGCCGAGGAAGTAAAGCGTGTTCGCCGCCATGGTGCAAATGAGAATCACCAGGACGGTGACGGTGAACTTTGCGCTCAGCCCGAGCCGCATTACACCCGCCTAGCCTTCCCAGAGGTTAGCGAGAGGAAGCTTCGTCGTTCTGGCGCGGCGTACGTTGCGCCGGCCTCGTTTTGTATGTCCAACCCAGGCGCCCCCATAGCGCACCGTTGTTCTCGTTATATGACAACCCTTGTAGTTTAAACGCGGAGCGCGCTCCGCGCTCTGTAAATAGGCGAAAAACAGGGGACTTCCGGACGTCGGGCGCAATTCCGTTGCGCCGCCCCATCACGTGAAGGATTCCACACTTCGGGTTTGCCCCCGGCGATTGGCAACCTCTGGGGACAATCTGGGTACTGATCGGACCGTTTCGTTCTAGCACCTCGGTCCGCTCGGCGATTTCGCGTATCTTTGGGCCCCATGTTCCTGAACATGAAGCTTCTGTCCCACCACGGCCTGAACGGCTTCGGCGGGATGGGCGAGGGCATGTCGATGCAGCTCGCCCGGGACGGCCGCCGGATCCTGTGGCTCGCGCACGAGAGCGCGCCCAAGAATTTCACGGCGGTCGACGTCAGCGACCCGCGCGCCCCGAAGGTGGTGGTGCAGACCGACCTGCCGCACGCGCAGATGCGCTCCAATTCGCTCGAGGTCGCGGGCGATCTGATGGCGGTCGCCTACCAGGTGACGAAGTTCGGCCTGAAGCCCGCGGGCTTCGAGCTCTTCGACGTGAGCGTGCCCGAGGCGCCGCGCTCGATCTCGTTCTTCGACGCCTCGGGACCGCACTCGCGCGGCTGCCATCAGCTGTGGTTCGTGGACGGCAAGACCGTGCACATGGCCTGCGCCGACCCGGAGCAGAAGCCGCGCAATCCCAAGGACGACCAGGTCTACCGCGTCGTCGATGTCAGCACGCCGGCGAAGCCGCGCGCCGTCGGACGCTGGCACCTTCCCGGCACGATGGAGGGCGACGACGCGCCGCCGCCCGAGCGGCTGCCGGGGAAGTTCGACGCCGGCTTCCGCGCCCACAACACCAACGTTTATCCGCAGCGGCCCGACCGCTGCTACCTCGGCTACATCGACGGCGGCATCATGGTGCTCGACATCTCGGACCAGAGCCGGCCGAAGCTCGTCTCGCGCTGGACCAACTCGCCGCCGTACAACGGGTTCAACCACACCGTGCTGCCGCTTTTCGAGCGCGGGCTGATCGTGGTGAGCGACGAGTCGGTGAAGGACAACGCCGGCGACTGGCCGAAGCTCGTCTGGATCCTCGACGGGCGCGACGAGCGCCACCTCGTGAGCATCGGCACGCTGCCGATGCCGCCGGTCGACGCGTTCAAGAGCCGCGGCGGACGCTATGGCGCGCACAACCTGCACGAGAATCCGCCGGTGCCCGGCGCCTGGAAGTCCGAGAACATCGTCCTCGGCACGTTCTTCAACGGCGGGGTGCGCGCTTACGACCTCTCGGATCCGTACTCGCCGCGCGAGATCGCCTACTTCGTGCCGCAGGCGCCCGAGGGCTCGAAGATCGGCGCGGTGCAGATCAACGACGTCTTCGTCGATGATCGCGGCATCGTCTTCACCGTGGACCGGCACAACGGCGGGCTCTACGCGCTCGAAATGAAGGTGTGATTCCCGACGGTCGCACGCCCGTCTTCGTGGTGACGGGGTTTCTTGGGAGCGGCAAGACCACGCTCCTCAACCGCCTGGTGGCCTCACCTGGTTTTGCCGATTCCATGGTGGTGGTGAACGAGTTCGGCGAGGTCCCGGTCGACCACCATCTCCTCGAGGCCTCCGAGGAAAAGACCGTGGCGTTGCCGAACGGCTGCCTGTGCTGCCACCTGCGCGGCGACCTGGAGGAGACCCTGATCGGGGCCGCCATGCGCCGTCGCCGCGGCGAGATCGCCGGGTTCGACCGCGTGATCGTCGAGACGAGCGGCCTCGCCGACCCCGGGCCGGTGGCGCAGACCCTCTATGCCGACCGCGCCTTGGAGCGCGACTTCAAGCTCGGCCCGATCGTCACCGTGGTCGACGCCGCCGATACCGGCAAACGCAACCTCGGCATGGAGATCGCCAAGTCCCAGATCGCGGCGGCCGACGTGATTGTGCTGTCCAAGACCGACCGTTCCCAGGATTTTTCAGAGGTGGAGAATGAAATACGCGCACTCAACCCTCATGCGCGCTGCATCCCGGCGCGCTTCGGCGACGTCGACCCAGGCCTGCTCGAGAAATCGGGGATCGAAAAATCAGGGACGGACCACGTTTTCTCCGCGGTGGCGCACCACGATGGCGGCATCCATACCTTCGTCCTCCAATTCGAGGACCCGCCGCGGAAGAACCTGCTCGAGCGCTTCCTCGCGCTGCTCGTCGAGCTGCGCGGCGCCGACCTGCTGCGGGTGAAGGGCATCGTCGCGCTCGACGGCGGCGAGCATGTTGCGGTGCAAGGCGTGCGCCACGTGTTCGACCGGCTGCGCCCGATCGCGAACCGCCCTTCGACCGGCCTGGTCTTCATCACGCAGAACATGGCCGAGCGCGACGTGCAGGCGCTTTGGCGGGCCATGTCAGTCTTGAAGGGAGCTTCATGAACCGGTTTTTTTCCGCAGTAACGATACTGTGTAGCGGCCTCTGGTTTTCCCCTGTCTGGGGACAAGGCGACTACCCCAGCAAGCCGGTACGCATGGTGGTCGGCTTCGCCGCCGGCGGGATCTCCGATGTGCTCGGCCGCGCGATCGCGATCCCGCTCTCGAAGCAGCTCGGCCAGCAGGTGATCGTCGAGAACAAGCCCGGCGCCGGCACCACCATCGCCGGCGACTTCATCGCAAGATCGGCCCCGGACGGCTACAACATCTGGCTCCAGGACATCACCACGCACGCCATCAACAACACGCTCTACCCGAAGCTGCCGTACGACTCGACGAAGGACTTCAGCTTCGTGGCGATGGTCGCCTCCACTCCGCTCATGCTGGTCGTGCATCCGGGCACGCAGGCGGCGAGCGTGCGCGAGCTGATCCAGCTCCTGAAGTCCAATCCCGGCAAGCTTTCGTACGGTTCCTCGGGCAACGGCACCATCGTGCATCTCTCGGGCGAGATGCTGAAGGCCGCGGCGGGCGTCGACGTGCTGCACGTGCCCTACAAAGGCAGCAACCCCGCGACCCAGGCGATCCTCGGCGGCGAGGTGACGTTCGTGTTCTCGACCATGCCGCCCGCGATCTCGAACGCGAAGGCGGGAAAGCTGCGCGCGCTCGCAGTGACCACGCCCAAGCGCGTCGCCGCCGCTCCCGAGGTGCCGACGATGATCGAGGCCGGGTTGCCGAATTTCGAGATCGTGCTCTATTCGGGGATCCTCGGGCCCAGGGGAATGGACCGGGCGCTGGTGCGCAGGCTGAACGCCGAGTTCGCGAAGGCGGTGCAGTCGAGCGAGATGAAGCAGGTATGGCAGAACATCGGCGCCGACCCGATCGTCATGACGCCGGAAGAGTTCGAGAATGCCACCGCGCGCGAGATCGCCAAGCTCGCGCCGATCGTGAAAGCTTCGGGAGCCAAGCTCGAGTGAGGCTGCTGCCGCAGCACTCGCGTTACGATTTTCGCCCGCTCCCCGAACGCAAGCCCTACGCCTGGCCGCACGGCGCGCGGCTCGCGTTCACCGTCACCACCAACATCGAGTGGTTCGCTTTCGGCGCCGGCCTCGGCCACGATGCGCTCGTCGACCAGTTCGACGAGATGCTCGCGCAGTCGGAGCGCCATGCGCTCGTCATGAACGTCTCGCTCCATCCGTATGTCTTCGGCCAGCCTTTCCGACTGCGGCGCCTGCGCAGCGCCCTGCGGCACTGTCTGAAGCGCCCGGGTGTCTGGTACTGTCGGCCCGCAGAGATCGCAGAGCACTGTTATTCACTAGGAGAACGCGTTACATGAAGCGTCAGTTCAAGAAAATGATGGTGTTGATTGTCTTGCTGCCGATTCTGGGATGGGCGCAGGACTATCCGTCGCGGCCGATTCGCGTCGTGGTGCCGTATTCCGCCGGCGGCTCCTCCGACGGCCCCATGCGCGTGATTGCTCAGGAAATGTCGAAACAGCTGGGGCAGCAGATGGTGGTCGAGAACAAGCCCGGCCAGGGCGCGATGCTCGGCAGCGCCGAGGTGGTGAAAGCGCCGCCCGACGGCTACACGCTGCTCCTCGCGTCCAATCCGAACGCGATCAGCGCTTCGCTCTACTCCAGGCTGACCCACGAGCCGGTGGAGGATTTCGCTCCGATCTCGCTCCTCGCGAGCGAGCAGGCGGTGCTGCTGGTGCATCCTTCGATTCCGGCGAAGAACCTGCAGGAGTTCATCGCCTACGCGAGAGAGCGTCCGGGAAAGCTCGACTACTCGTCCTCCGGGAACGGCAGCGCCCAGCATCTATTCATGGCGATGTTCCTGTCGATGACCGGCCTCCAGATGAACCACATCCCGTACAAGGGCAGCGCGCAGGCGGTGACCGACCTCCTCGGCGGACAAGTCGCCGCCGCCATGCCAGGCCTTGCCGCGATGCGCGGGCACATCCGCGAGGGCAGGGCGCGCGCGCTCGCCGTCACGGGCGCGAGGCGCGCCGGCGCCGCGCCGGAGATTCCCACGATGATCGAGTCGGGTCTGAAGGGCTACGAGCTCTACGTGTGGATGGGAATGCTCGCGCCGAAGGGCACCCCGAACGCGGTGATCGAGCGCCTGCACCGCGAGTTCACCACCGCACTGCGCGCGCCCGCCGTGAAGAGCTTCATGGACGGCGCGGCGATCGAAGCGGTGGGCTCCACGCCGGCCGAGTTCGGCGCCTTCTTCCACGAGGAGAAAGCGCGCTGGGCGAAGACCATCAGGGAAACCGGTGCTCGCATCGACTGAGTTCGTCCGCGTCGGCAATTGGGTCTTCGGCACCGGGGTGCGGGAGCGTAACCCGCACAAGCTTTTCGAGAAAATAGGCGTGGGTCTCGCTTCCCTGGGAAGCTCGATCTCCCTCGTCGCGAGGCTGGACCAGTATTACCCGCACGCGCGCTGCGTCGCCCCCTACCAGGCCGCGCGCAAGCGTGTGTTCGAGCGCCGCCAGGTCGCACCGAGCACCTCGGTCATCGTCAGCGGGCTGCAGGATCCGCAGGCCGAGTTCGACGTCCAGGTCATCGCGGTGACTGCAGAGAGCGCTCTGGTGCCGGAAGAAATCGGCGCCGGGCTGAATCGTCCCGAAACCTCCGGCTACACGCCCTGCCTGCGCGTCGGCGATCTGGTTTTCGTCGCCGGACAGCTCGCGCGGGACGGCTCCGGCGCGCTCGCTGCGCGCGGCACCGCCGCCGAGACCGACTACATCTTCCGTCAGCGGTTGCTGCCCGCGCTGGCGGCCGCCGACAGCGGTCCCGACCTCGTGCTCAAGGCCCAGGTCTACCTCAGTGAAAACCCGAGCGAAAACGAAGCCCTGTCCCGCTTTCACCCGGTTTGGAGCAAGGCGTTCGAGGGGCGCGTTCCACCCACGACGGTGGTGGCATTGCGCCATCCCGCCTTTCTCACCGCCGAAGCGACGGTCGAAGTGAACCTGATCGCGGCGCGGCGCTCAGCCCGCAGCCGCGTGCGCCGCATCGAGCGAGGCGACGCGCACGCGAGCATGCTCGACGGCCTGCTTTTCGTCGGCGGCCTGGGCGGCGCCGACCTCGAAGAAGTGGTGAAGAAGGCCACGACGGTCTTCGGCGAGGCCGGAACCGGCCTCTCGAACGTGGTGAGGGCGCTCGTGTTCCACCCGGGACGCGGCGGCGTCGCCGAAGCGAAGCTGCCGTTTCGCTTCGCCGCGGTCGAAGTGCAAGCCGGGTTAACCGTGGATCTCTGGGGTTACGCGCCGCGACCATGAAAGAAACGCCGCTTCTTCCGCAGCACAGCCGCTACGACTACGTGCCGCTCACCGAGCGCAGGGACTACAGCTGGCCGGAGGGCAAGCGGCTCGCCTTTGCGCTCACCACCAACATCGAGTGGTTCGCCTTCGGCGCCGGGCTCGGCCACGACCCGGCGAAGACCGGCGAGCCGCAGACCCACCGCAACTATTCGTGGCGTGACTACGGCAACCGCATCGGCGTGTGGCGGCTGTTCGAGCTGTACGACGAGCTGAAGCTGCCCGCGGCCCACAACGCCAACTCGCTGCTTTACGACTACGCGCCGCAGATCATGGACGCGATCCGCAAGCGCGGCGACGAGGTCGTGGCGCACGGTCGCACCAACGCCGAGAACCTGCGCGGGCTGTGGCAGCCCGACGAGGAGCGGATCCTGCGCGAGGTCACCGAGACCATCGCGCGTCACGAGGGCGCGCCGCCGGCCGGCTGGATGGGGACGGGCGCCTACGAGACGGCTCACACGCCCGACCTCCTGAAGGAGCTCGGCTACAAGTACCTCATGGACTGGCCGATGGACGACCAGCCGGTGTGGCTGCGCACGCGCTCGGGACCACTTCTCTCGATTCCATACCCGATCGAGCTCAACGACGCGCAGGTCGTCATCCATCGCAAGCAGGACGCGTCGGACTTTTGCGACATGATCGTCGACCAGTTCGACGAGATGCTCGACCAGAGCGAGCGCCACCCGCTGGTGATGAGCGTGTCGGTCCACACTTACGTGTTCGGGCACCCGTTCCGGCTGCGCCGCCTGCGAAGCGCATTGCGGCACTGCATCGAGCACGCCGGCACCCGCGTGTGGTGGACCCGGCCGCGCGAGATTGCAAATTTCTGCGCGGGCCTGCCAAAAGGTCTCGTCCCCGGAAGCACTTAGGTGAGGGTTTGTCAGTCGGCGCCTGGCGCCGGCCGGACGGCGGGTACAGTGGCAGTCCAATGCAGCCCGCCCCGGAGTTCAAGCCGCCGGTCGAGCACACGGTCAGCGTCCTGCTGCTCGAGGACGACCCCGACTTTGCCGCGTGGGTGCGCCGCTGCGTGGCCGGTCTCTCCGGGCAGCCCGCGCTCGTCGCCGCGCAAACGCTCGGCGAGGCCATCGTCGCGCTGCGCACGAAGGCGTTCGACCTCGTGCTCGCCGACCTGTGGCTGCCCGATTCCGAGGGCCTGGACACGCTCCAGCGCGTCAGCGCGGCGACCACCTGTCCGATCATCGTGCTCACCGCGAGCGACGATCCCGGCATGCGGGAGGCCGCGCTCGCCGCGGGCGCGTACGAGTTCGTGCAGAAGACCGACCTCGACGCTCGCGTGCTCGCGCGCCTTGTGCGCCTGGGCGCGATCCAGGCGCGCACCTTCCGGTCGCTCCGCCAGAGCGAGGCGCGCTTCCGTAGCCTGACGCAGCTCTCGTCGGACTGGTACTGGGAGCAGGACAGCGAGTTTTGTCTGACGTTCATGTCGAGCCACATGGGCGAGCGCACTGGGCTCGCCGCGGCGGACTACCTCGGCCGCAAGCGCTGGGACCTGCCGGCGCTCAACCTGACCGAGGCCGACTGGGCGCGCCACCGCGCGCAGCTCGAGCGCCGCGAGCCGTTCCGCGACTTCGAGATGCAGCGCAAGGCCGAGGGCCGCGATACGGTGTGGCTCTCGATCAGCGGCGAGCCGGTCTACGACGCCGACGGCCACTTCATCGGTTACCGCGGCGTCGGCCGCGACATCACCGCCCGGAAGCGCGTCCAGGCCGCGCTGCAGCGCTTCCGCACCGCGCTCGACGGCTCGGCCGACATGTACTTCCTGGTCGACATGCAGGAGAACCGGCTGCTCGACTTCAACGAGACCGCCTGCGCGGCGCTCGGCTACACGCGCGACGAGCTCATCGGCTTGCGCTCGGACCTGGTGCTCGCCGGGCGCACCCTCGAGGAGATCCGCGCCTCGCACGAGGAGCTGGTGAAGAAGCGTACCCTGACCGGCGAGACCACCTACCGGCGCAAGGACGGCAGCACCTTTCCCGTGGAAGTGCGTCGCACCGTCATCGAGAGCCCCGAGGGGCGCATCCTGGTCATCAACTCGCGCGACCTCACCGAGCGCAAGGTCGAGGAGGCGCGCAAGTCCGCGCACCTGCGCTACCAGCAGCGCATCGCTGCATTCGGGCAGTCGGCGCTCGCCTGCCGGGATGCGCGCGAGCTGACCGAGAACGCGGTGCAGCAGGCGTTGCTCGCGCTTGGCGCGGACACCGTCGGCTATTTCGAGCGCGGCGCCGAGCGCGGGCAGCTCGTGGCGCGGGCGCTTGCCGGCTACGACGCCGAGGGCAAGCGCACTGCGCTATCGAGCTACGATCCGCTGACCTCGGCCTCGACCGACGATCCCATCTCGCACGTGCTGCAGACAGGGGAGTATTTCTCGGCCGAGCAGTGCTCGCTTCCCTTCGAATGGGCGCAAAGCTGCGCCACCGCCGTCGTACCGGTAACCGGCGACGCGGAGGTGCGCGGCACGCTTTGCGCGGTGTCGCGCGAAGGAGGCTTCGCCGCCGAGGAGCTCAACTTCCTCGACGCGGTTGCCGCCGTGCTGAGCGCCGGCCTGAAGCGCCTCGCCAGCGAGGAGCGCCTCGCCTACCTTGCCCAGTTCGACTCGCTCACCGGGCTGCCGAACCGCGGCCTGCTGGCGGACCGCTTCGCGCAGATGATCGAGCAGGCGCGCCGGCGCGGCCTGATCCTCAGCGTGCTGTTCGTGGACCTCGACGATTTCAAGAGCGTGAACGACACGCTCGGCCACGCGGCCGGCGATGAGCTCCTCAAGGAGGTCGCACGGCGCGTCTCGGAGAAGGTGCGGCAGGGCGACACCGTGGCCCGCATCAGCGGCGACGAGTTCGCGGTGGTGCTCGCGGACCTCGCGCGCCAGGAGGACGCGGCGCTCGTGGCGCAGAAGATCGTCGAGAGCCTGGCGGCGCCGTTCCACCTCGCCGGGCACGAGGTGCTCGTTACCGCGAGCGTGGGCATCGCCTCCTACCCCACCGACGGCCACGACGCCGAGAGCCTGCTCGGGGCGGCCGACGCCGCCATGTACCGGGCCAAGCAGTCCGGGCGCAACACCTACCAGTTCTTCACCTCCGAGATCAACCAGCGAACGCGGGCGCGCGCGCTCCTCGGCGCAGACCTGCGCAGGGCGTTCGAGCGCGAGGAGTTCACGCTCGCATACCAGCCCAAGTTCGACCTCCTCACGATGCGGCCCTGCGGCGGCGAGGCGCTCCTGCGCTGGAGCCATCCGGAGCGCGGGCCAGTGCCGCCGGCGCAGTTCGTCCACGTGCTCGAGGAGAGCGGCCTCATAGTCAAGGTGGGCGAATGGGCGCTAGCGCGCGCCTGCGCGGACCTCAAGGCCTGCAGCGCGGCGAGCGCGCGGCCGGTGCCGATCGCGGTCAACCTGTCGGCGCGGCAGTTCCGCCAGCCCGACCTCGCCGCGCGCATCCGCGCGCTGATCGCGGAGGCCGGCGTGCCACCCGAGCTGATCGAGCTCGAGATCACCGAGAGCCACCTGATGCACGATCCGGCGCAAGCCATCCACGCGATGCGCACGTTGCGCGACGAGGGCGTACGCATCGCGATCGACGACTTCGGCACCGGCTATTCGAGCCTTGCCTACCTCACGCGCTTCCCGGTGGCGGCGCTGAAGATCGACCGCTCGTTCGTCGCCGGCATCGGACGCGAGGCGAGCGACGCCGCCATCGTGCGCACCATCATCGAGATGGCGCGCAGCCTCGGCACGACCGTGATCGCCGAGGGCGTCGAAACGCAGGCGCAGGTCGGCTTCCTGCGCCGCTTCGGCTGCCACCAGGCGCAGGGCTACTTCTTCGCCCCGCCGATGCCGATCGGCGAGTTCATCCGCCTCATCTGCTCGGACAACGTCGCCCCGCCGCGCAAGGTCAGCAGCGCGCGCTGATTTGACGGTTCGTCGTACGAGAAATCGGGGTCAGAGCCCGATTTCGGCTTTGAGCGCCTTGATCTCCTCCGGTCCTGACGTGTCCTTGTCGAACGGCCGTCCCGCCTTGCGGTACCAGTAGCGCGCGTTCGGGCGGTCGCCTTCCATGATGTGGACGATGCCGTGCGCCCAGCAGAAAAGGCGCGAATCCTCGTCTTCCTGCACGATCGCGTGCGCCGCCTGCCAGTCGCCGCTTTCCAGGAATTGGACTGCTTTACGAAGGTCAAGCTTCAATCGACGCGCGCTCCGGAGATTTCGACCAGCCTGCGCATCTTCTCCGATTCCGCGGCGACGAAGCTCGTGAAGTGCTCGGGCGAATCGGCCACCACCGCGAGGCCGAGCTGCTCCAGGCGTTCGCCGACCCTCGGATCGCGCAGCGCCTTGGCAATCTCGGCATTGAGCTTGTGCACCACCGGCCTGGGGGTGGCTGCGGGCACGGCGAACCCGTACCACACGCCGACCTCGAAGCCTGTCAGGCCCGACTCGTCCGCGGTCGGCACCTCGGGCGCCTGCGGGTGCCGCTGCAACGCCGTGAGCGCCACGGCCTTGAGGCGGCCCGCGCGCACGTGGGTGATGACGTTGGAGAAGTTGTCGCACATCAGGGGCACGCGTCCGGCGATGACGTCCTGCAGCGCGGGCGCGGGGCCCTTGTACGGGACATGCAGAAGGTCGACCTTGGCGGTGGTCTTCAGGAGCTCGCCGCAGAGGTGGCTGGTCGTGCCGTTCCCGCCCGAGGCGAACGCGAGCGCGCCGGGTTTCGCCTTTGCCTGGGTGACGACGTCGCGGATCGTCTTCACCGGCGTGTCGGGATGCGCCACCCACACGTTGGGCGTGGTGGCCGCGTTGATCACCGGGGTGAGGTCTTTCTGCGGATCGTAGCCCGGCTCCTTGTAGAGCCACTGGTTGGTCGCGAGGATCGCCGATGGCGCCATCAGCACCTGGTGCCCGCTCGCGTCGCCGCGCGCGACGAGCGCGGCGCCGACATTGCCGCCCGCCCCGGGCCGATTCTCGACGATGACCGGAACGCCCATCGACTGCGACATGAGCGGCGCCAGCGCTCGCGGGATCAGGTCGGAACTGCTGCCGGGCGGAAACGGCACCATGATGCTGATCTGACGCGTCGGGAACGCCTGCGCCGCCGCCAGGCCGGGGACGACGGCGCTCATGAGCAGAAGAATCCGGATCACTTGCATGCATGTCTCCTCAGGCTTGCGATCATCGACGTCTGCAGCATGTAGTCGCGGGCGAGCCGCGGGTCGGCCGCGGTGCGCGTCATTTCCGCTTTCCAGCGGCGGTGCGCCGCGGGGTCCTTGGCCTCGAGGTTGCGCTTGTTCGCAATCGTAATCTTGTTCACGTACTCCAGCGCGACCGGCCTGCGCTGACGCTCGTAGCGGTCGAGCTCGTCTTCGCCTGCGCGCCCCGCGATCACCGCCGCCAGCTTCTCCGCGAGGTTGAAGGCGTCGTGGATGCCGCCGTTCATGCCCATGCCGCCGAGCGGATTGTTGAGGTGCGCGGCGTCGCCGGCGAGAAAGCAGCGCCCCTTGCGGTAGCCCTGCGCCACGCGCTGGTGCACGGCGTAGAGCGTGCGATGGCGGATTTCTCCAGAAAACCCGGCGTGGACGCGGCGAAGGCGACGCTGGATCGAGGCGTCGGAGCG
>DASYPG010000060.1:0-2570 GCA_036006885.1 Burkholderiales bacterium
GAGGTACAGGATCACGCCCGGGTCGAGGGCGCCGCTGCGGGTACCCATCGGCAGGCCGTCGACCGCGGTGAATCCCATGGTGCTAGCGACGCTGCGGCCGGAGTGGAGCGCGCACATGCTGGCGCCGTTGCCCAGGTGCAGGACCACCGTTCTTCCCTGCGCCGCGCGCGGGTCGAACCGCGGCAGCACCGACGCGACGTATTCGTAGGACAGGCCGTGGAAGCCGTAACGGCGCACCCCGGCCTCGGTGAGCTCCAAGGGGAGCGCGAACATCTGCGCCACCGCCGGGTTGGAGCGGTGCATCGCCGTATCGAAGCAAGCGACCTGCGGCAGCTCGGGCGAGCGCTCGAGCAGCGCCCGGATCGGCGCCAGGTTATGCGGCTGGTGAAGGGGCGCGAGCGGAATCAGGCGTTCGAGCTTTGTAACCATCGCGGCATTGACGCGCACCGGCGCCGCGTGCTCCGCGCCGCCGTGCACCACGCGGTGCCCGACCGCGGCAAGCCGGTGCCGCTCTGCGTGCGCGGTCTTCAGCCAGTCGACGATGTGCGCGAGCGCGGCCTCGTGCCCGAGCTGCGTCTGCGCCGGCCAGCGCTTCTCGGCGATCTTGGCGCCGGTCGCGTCGCGGGCGACGAACTGCGGCGAGGTGTGGATCGCCGCCATCTGCCCGCCGGCGACGAGCGCGAGCTCGTCCGCGTCGTCGGCGAACAGCGAGAACTTGATGCTGGAGGAGCCGGCGTTGAGGACGAGGATCGCGTCGCCCATAGCGGCCTCGCTAGGCGGCGATCGCCTTGGCGGCGCTGTCACGACGGGCCTGCGCGACGAGTGCCGCGACGGCGCACGAGGCGAGCCGCGCCATCACCGAGTCCGCGCGACTGGTGAGAATGACCGGCACCTTCGCGCCGAGCACCACCCCCGCCGAATCGGCCCGGGCGAGGAACGACAGGCTCTTCGCGAGCATGTTGCCCGCCTCGAGGTCGGGAACGATGAGCACGTTGGCGCGCCCGGCGACGGGCGAGACGATCTTCTTGATATCCGCGGCCTCGAGGTTGATGGCGTTGTCCAGCGCAAGCGGACCGTCGAGGATGCCGCCGGTGATCTGGCCGCGGTCGGCCATCTTGCACAGCGCCGCCGCCTCCACCGTCGAGGGCACGTCCGGATTCACCGTCTCCATCGCCGACAGGATCGCCACGCGCACCTCCGGGAAGCGCAGCGCGTGCGCGAGGTCGATCGCGTTCTGCACGATGTGGACCTTGTCCTTGAGGGTCGGCGCGATGTTGACCGCTGCATCCGAGATGATGAGTGCGGTATCGTAAGAGGGCACGTCCATCACGAAGCAGTGGCTGATGCGGCGCGCGGTGCGCAGCCCGGTATCGCGCTTCACCACCTCGGCCATCAGCTCGTCGGTGTGCAGGGCGCCCTTCATCAGCGCCTCGGCCTTGCCGCTGCGCACCAGCTCGACCGCCTTCGCGGCGGCGGCATGGCTGTGCGGCACGTCCACCAGCTCGTAGCCCGCGATGTCGAGCTTGAGGCTCTTCGCCAGCGCGTCGATCCTCGACTTCGGTCCGACCAGGATCGGCCGGATCAGGCCGAGCTTGGCGGCGTCGACCGCGCCCGAGAGCGAGCTCTCGTCGCACGGGTGTACCACCGCGGTCGGCACGGGCTGCAGCGCCTTGGCGGCGTCGATCAGGCGGCGGTATTTTTCGTGGCTCATGCCGATTTCAGCTCCGGCGCCGGTTGGTCGAGCCCGAGGATGCCGGCGACGCGGCGCAGGCGCTCCATCTGATGCGGCGTCAGCTCGCCCCGCGTACGGATCACGGCGCGCGCCGCCTCGAAACCGCGGCGCCGGAGCTGCATGTCGGGCGCGAGCTGCGGCAGCGCGGCGATCGCGCGCTCCTCGTGCAGGGCGAGCACGAAGGCCTGGCGCTTGAGCGCCGCCTTGAGGACGGACAGCGAGGGCACGTTCTCCGGCTTGGTTTCCTCGATCATGCGGCGCAGGAGGTTGAACGGCCGCTCGTCGCCGACCTTGTCCTCGCGCCCGACGTAGAGCAGCAGCCGCGCCAAGGCGTCGACCAGCGATCCGCTTTCGATCTGCGACTCGATCTCCTTCAGCTTGAGGCGCTTGAGCTCCTCGTGCTCCCAGGTCGCCTCCGCCGGGCCGCGCGCGTTCCCGTCGCCGGCCTTCATGCCGACCGCGGCGGCGAGCCAGGGGGATTCGTAGATCGCCTTGAACATCCGCTCGACCAGGTCGTCGCGCACGTCGCGGTAGCGGTCGAGCGCGTCCTCGATCTGTCCGGAGACCTGCTGCTCGGCCTTGAGAAACGGATTGTCCTTCGCCACCGGCTGGCGGTTTGCCCGCACCGTCTCGGCCATGGCCTTTACCCAGAACATCCAGGGATTGAGGTCGGAGAACGCCCAGCGCTCGAGGCGAGCGGGATTGATCTCCCGCACGAACCGCGCCATGGGCTCGTTCGACATCGCCTTTACGACGGGCGAGCCGAAGGAGTCGTAGAGGCCCTGGTTGATCTCCGAGACGCGGTTCACGACCTCGAACGCGCGCTCGTCGCCACGGC
>DASYPG010000061.1:0-18748 GCA_036006885.1 Burkholderiales bacterium
CGCTGTTCACCCCAAGGCCCTTTCCTCGCGGTGGCGACGAGGTTCTCGCGCACGGTGAG
Organism: Burkholderiales bacterium; assembly: GCA_036006885.1. Taxonomy (GTDB): domain Bacteria; phylum Pseudomonadota; class Gammaproteobacteria; order Burkholderiales; family SG8-39; genus SCGC-AG-212-J23. The sequence goes on from DASYPG010000061.1 coordinate 60, forward strand.
GTTCGGGAACACCTGGCGGCCTTCGGGGACCAGGCCGAGCCCCGCCTGGGCGATGCGGTATGAAGGCAGAGCCTGGATCTCCTTCCCCTCGAACGAGATGGTCCCCGACCTCGGCCGCACGATTCCCATCAACGAGCGCACGGTCGTGGTCTTGCCCATGCCGTTGCGTCCCAGGAGCGAGATCACCTCGCCGTTCCCGATTTCCAGGTTAATGCCAAACAGGACCTGGCTGCGCCCGTAGGAGGTTTGCAGCGCGCGCACCTCGAGCATCAGGCCTCCGTTCCCGCTTCTGTTCCCAAGTACGCCCGCCGCACTTCTTCGTTCAGCCGGATCTTCTCGGGCGTGTCGGTCGCGATCACGCGGCCGTAGACCAGCACCGAGATGCGGTCGGCGAGCCTGAATACGGCATCCATGTCGTGCTCGACGAGGATGATGGTGTGCCTGCGCTTGAGCGAGGCGAGGAGCGCGATCATGCGCTGCGATTCCTCGATGCCCATGCCGGCCATCGGCTCGTCGAGAAGCAGCAGGCGCGGCGCCGTGGCGAGCGCGATCGCGACCTCGAGCTGGCGCTGCTCGCCGTGCGCGAGGTTCCCCGCCAACACGCTCACCCGGGAGGAAAGGCCTACTTCGTTCAAAACCTTTCGCGCCGGTTCGATCAGGCCGGGATCGGTGCGCGCGTCGCGCCAGAACCGGAAGCTGTGCCCGGAGCGCGCCTGGATGGCGAGCGCGACGTTCTGCAGCGCGCTGAAGCCGGGATAGACGCTCGTGATCTGGAACGAGCGCGCGAGCCCGAGGCGCGCGCGCCGCGCGGCCGGCAGGGCGGTGATGTCGGCGCCGGCGAAGCGCACCGTGCCCGAGTCGGGCCGCAGGTTTCCCGCGAGCTGGCTGATGAAGGTGGTTTTGCCGGCGCCGTTCGGCCCGATCACCGCGTGCGTCTCGCCCTCGGCGACCTCGAAGTCGATGCCGTCGCTCGCGCGCAGCGCGCCGAACTGCTTGGTCAGTCCGCGCACCTCAAGCATCGGGCTTGTAGAACACGCCGGCGAGGCCGCGCTTGAAGAAGATGACCGAGAGCACCAGCAACGGGCCGAGCACGACCTGCCAGTACTCGGTCCAGCCCTTCAGCGCCTCCTCGATGACAAGCAGCGCGAAGGTGCCGAGCACCGGCCCGGCGGTGCTCGCCATGCCGCCCAGGATCACCATGAACATGAGGTCGCCCGACTGCTGCCAGCTCATGAGGCCGGGCGTGATGTAGTTGGTGTGATTCGCGTAGAGCGCGCCGGCGAGGCCGCACATCCCGCCGGCGATGACGAAGGCGGCGAGCCGGTAAGGGTAGGGCGAGAACCCGATGGCGCGGGTGCGCGGGTCGTTTGATTTCGCCGCGCGCAGCACCATCCCGAATCTCGAATTGACGATTCGATAAACCAAGAAAACCGAGAAAAGCATCAGAGCCAAGGCGAGGTAATAGAACGCCACCGGGTCGCCCAGGTCGATGAGCCCGGAGAACTGGCTCCTTGCCTTAAGGCGCATACCGTCGTCGCCGCCGAACTCGGCGAGCGAGATGCCGAGGTAGTACAGCATCTGCGTGAAGGCGAGGGTGATCATGATGAAGTAGACGCCGCTCGTGCGGATCGAGACCGCGCCGATGGCGAGCGCGACGAGCGCCGAGGCGCCGACCGCGAGCGGCCATTGCAGCCAGCCGCTGGAGACGCCGTAGAAGGCCATGATGCCGACGCTGTAGGCGCCGACGCCGAGGTACGCGGCGTGGCCGAAGGAGACGAGCCCGCCGTAGCCGAGGATGAGGTTGAGGCTGACGGCGGCGAGCGACAGGATCAGGATGCGCCGCGCGAGGTCGATGTAGTACGTCTCCCCGAGCGCGGTCGCGACCGGCGGCAGCGCCACGAGGAGCGCAATCGCGAGGGCCCAGAGGACGAAGCGCAGCTTCATCGGCTGGTGAACAGGCCCGCCGGCCTGACGGCGAGGATCAGCGCCATCAGCAGGTAGATGAGCATCGAGGCGAGCGCGGGCCCGGCCGCCTCGGCGGCCGGCGGCGAGATGACGGTGCCGAGGAGCGGCTTGAGAAAGGCGCGCCCCAGTGTGTCGACGACCCCGACCACGATCGCGCCGACGAGCGCGCCGCGCACCGAGCCGATGCCGCCGATCACGATCACCACGAACACCTGGATCAGGATGAGCTCGCCCATGCCCGGCTGCACCGCGTAGATCGGTCCGGCCATCAGGCCGGCGAGCCCGGCGAGCGCCGCGCCGACGCCGAACACCACGGTGTACAGGAGCTTGATGTTGACGCCCAGGGCCCCGACCATCGTGCGGTTGGAGGCGCCGGCGCGCACCAGCATGCCGAGCCGCGTACGCGTGACGACGTACCACAGAATAATTGCAGTTGATAAACCAACAACAAGAATAGCGAGGCGGTACACCGGATAGCGCGAGCCCGTGAACAGGTCGATGTGCCCTTGCAGCCAGCCCGGCAGCGCCGCGTATTGCGCGCCGCGGCCCCAGATCATGGAGATGAGCTCGTTGAAGAACAGGATCAGCCCGAACGTGGCGAGCACCTGGTCGAGGTGGTCGCGGTTGTAGAGCGCGCGCAGCGCGACCACCTCGACCGCCATGCCGACGAGCAGCGTGCCGAGCAGGGCGAGCGCGACGCCGGCGAGGTAGTTTCCGGTCCATCCGGTGAACGCCACAGCGAGATAGGCGCCGACCATGTAGAGCGAGCCGTGCGCCAGGTTCACCATGTTCATGATGCCGAGGACGAGCGTGAGCCCGGCGGCCATCAGGAACAGCATGACGCCGTACTGCAGGCCGTTCAGCAGCTGCTCAAAAACCAGCGACCAGGTCATTCGCAAAAAACAAAGGGCGCCCGCGCGCCCTTGTGAAGGAAGTTTCTTGTTAGAGCCCTACCACTTCATCTTGCAGTCTTGGTAGTAGGCGTCCTTGTGGTGGTCGAACGCCTTCTGCAGGATCTTCATGGCCACGCCGTCCTTATTGTCCGCCTTCACCGCCTGCAGCAGATAGAAGTCCTGGATCGGGTGCTGGTTCACGTTGAACTGGTACCGGCCCCGCACGGAGTCGTAGTTCGCCTTGCGCATCTCGCGCACCAGCGCCTTTACGTCCTTGAGGTTGCCCTTGGTGCCGCGCACCGCCGAGTCGATCAGCATGATTGCGTCGTAGCTCTGCGCGCCGTAGAACGACGGTGTATACCCGAATTTCTTCTCGAAGTCCGCGACGTACTTCTTGCTTGCCGGCACGTCCAGGTCGGGGCTCCAGAAGCGGGCCTCGTATTGCCCGATGGCTGCCTCCTTGAGCGCGGGCAGGGTGGTCTCGTCGACCGTGAACACCGTGTAGAGCGGGATCTGGTCGCGCAGGCCGGCCTGGGTGTACTGCTTGACGAACTGGATGCCCATGCCGCCGGGGTAGAACGCGAACACCGCCTTCGGGTTCTTCGAGCGCAGCTGGGTGATCTCCGCCTGGTAGTCGGTCTGCTGAAACTTGGTGTAGACCTCATCGACGATACGGCCCTTGTAGTAGCGCTTGAGGCCCGCCACCATGTCCTTGCCCGCCTGGTAGTTCGGCGCGAGCACGTAGAGGTCGTTGACGCCCTTGTCCTGCAGGTACTTGCCCATCGCCTCGGGGGACTGGTCGTTGTTCCACGAGGTGGAGAAGTAGAGCTCGTTGCACTGCGCGCCCGCCAGCGGGCTGGCGCCGGCGTTGGCGCCGACCATGATCTTGCCGGCGCCGGTGACCACCGGCACCACCGCCAGCATGACGTTGGACCAGATGATGCCGGCCACGAAGTCGACCTGGTGCTTCTTCAGCATCTCCTCGGCGAGCTGCACGCCGACCTCCGGCTTGAACTGGTCGTCGCCATAGATCACCTCGGTCTCGAGGCCGCCGACGCGCCGGTTGAGATGGTCGAGCGCGATCTCGACCGAGTCCTTCATGTGCTTGCCGATGATCGCCGGCGGGCCGCTCATGGTTGAGATGAAGCCGATCTTGAGCTTTTGTTGCTGCGCTGCCGCCGGCAGCGAGAAAGCGGCGCTCGCCGCCAGCGCGGCGGCGAGAATGGTTTTGATCACTGCGTCCTCCTCAGGAAATTTAATTCGAATCGAAACCTGGGCTTACGCAGTCTAGAGGACGAGCCCTGCACCGCGCAAGCGAAGCCCAAGGTGAACTAAAGTGCAGCGCCCTTGGTACTCTACCCTCGGCGATCGAACGCATGGCGGGTTCCAACTAAGTGCTCAAGCTCGAAGGCGTTACCAAGCGCTTCGGCGCGCGCACGCTGCTTAGTGCCGTCTCCCTCGAAGTCGCCGCCGGCGAGTACGTCGCGGTCGTCGGCGATTCGGGCATCGGCAAGTCGACGCTCCTCAATGTGATCGCGGGCCTCGAGCCGGTCGATTCGGGCGCCGTGGTTTTCGAAAACAAAGACCTCACCACCTTGGGCGACGATGAGCTGTCCCGATTGAGGCGCGACTGCTTCGGCTTCGTGTTCCAGGCCTTCCATGTGCTGCCGCACCTCACCGTGGAGGAGAACGTCGCCTTGCCTCTGCTGCTGCGGGGAATTGCTTCCCGGGAGAAGGCGAGGCAGATGATCGCGGCGGTGGGGCTGAAAGGGCGCGAGGCGAGCCCGCCGCGCGAGCTCTCCGGCGGCGAGCTGCAACGCGTCGCGATCGCGCGCGCGCTCGTCGGCGATCCCAAGCTCGTGCTCGCGGACGAGCCCACCGGCAACCTCGATCCGGACAACGCGCGCCAGGTGCTGGATCTCTTTCGCAAGGAAGTGAAGATCAACGGCGCCGCGGCGATCCTTGCCACGCATTCCGCCGAAGTGGCGTCCGGATGCGACAGGATCTATCGGCTCAGCGCCGAGGGCCTGAGGCTTGCTAGTGGCGCAAGTCCCTAATTCCAAGTGAAATGCAATCCGCTGTGGCCGATCGGCGACCCGGGCACCCCAATTGATACCAATACCGGCATGGAGGTGCGTATGCCGGTACCTGCAACGAAACGACGCATCCTGGTCGTCGACGACAACCTCGACGCAGCGCTCTCACTGTCGAGGCTGATCGCCTTGATGGGGCACGATGTGAACGTCGCCAGAGACGGCAGCTCGGCGCTCTTCATCGCGCGCAGCTGGCGGCCGGACTTCGTGCTGCTGGACATCGGGCTGCCCGGAACCGATGGCTTCCAGGTCGCCGAAGCGCTCAGGCGCGAGCCTGGACTCGCCGCGCTCAAGATCATCGCCGTCACGGGGCGCGGCGAGGAGGAGGACCGCGAGCGCTCTCAGGAAGCCGGAATCGATTACTACCTGCTCAAGCCCGTGGACGTCCCGTTCCTGGAGAGCTTGCTCGGAAAGGCGGCGACGAGTCGTGCGACCTGAGCCGCGATCTGAGGCCCGGGCTATTCCTTCGGATTGACGCGGCGCAGGTCATCGACCAGGGCGATCAGGCGCGCGCTCTGGCGTTCGACCACGTCGACCAGCGTGCGGCACTCGTCGTCGAGCCCCGGGCGGACCTTGAGCACCTCGACGGCGTTGCGGATCGGGCCGAGGATGTTGCGGAACTCGTGCGCCATCGTGCCGAGGAACTTGCGCGTGCGCTCGTCGGTGGCCTCGTGGCGCTTCTGCAGGCTGAGATCGCTCACCAGGCACATCTTCTGAGAATCGGCGATCGCGGTGACGGTGACGAGCGTGCTCACGTATTCGTTGTTGGCGCGGCGCAGCTGCACCTCGGCCTGGGCGCTCGCGCCGTGGTGCGAGAGCAGCACCGTGGCGAGCTTCGCCTCGTCGCCGTTGCGGGCCAGCTTGAGGAGCGAGGTCCCGACCAGGCGTTCGCGCGGCATGCCGAGGAGCGTGGCCATGCGCTGGTTGGCATAGGCGACGGTGGCTTGCGGCCCGACGATGACTACCCCCTGCTGCATGCGGTCGACCGCGGCCTGGTAGAAGCGCTGTGCGGAGTCGAGCATCACCACCTGCTCGCCGCCAACGACGAGCGCGTCGACCGAGCCGGTGCGGATCGCGTCGACCGTCGCTCCGGCCTCTTCGTCCCTTTCGTCGCGCTCGGTGACGAGCAGCGTGTTGAACTCGTCGCTCGCGCTGATGAACGCGATGCGCACCGGGCGCTGCCTGCCGTTCGGCGCGCGCAGGGTCGCCCTGACCTCGGCCTTGCCCGGGTGGGGCTGAAGCAGCACCGCGGCGTCGCCCGCGTCGGAGAACGCGAGGTAGCGCGCAAGCGGCACGCGGAAAATATCGATCGGCGCGAGACCCAGCATCGCGGCGAAGGCCTGGTTCGCGAACATGATCTCGCCCGAGCGGCTGACGGTGACCGCGCCCTGCTGCATCTCCTCGACGAGCTGGCGGTAGCGCGCATACGCGCCCGAGAGCATCAGCACCCGCTTGGTATCGTCGGTGCGGCCGACGACGAAGGCGTCGACCTCGCCGTGGCTGATGGCATGGCGCAGCTCCTCGGCTTCCTGAAGCTGCTGGCGCAGCGACTCGATCTGGTTCTCGATCTGGAGGGTGTCGATCGCCTGGTTCTGGAGGATGTCGATTGCCTGGTTCATGTTCGCTCCTAGCTTTGCGGCCTGAGCTGCAGCCCGATCAGCGTGCGCTCGGTGTCGGAAAGGTCGCCGATGATCTTGCGCACCGGCTCGGGCAGCTTGCGCACCAGCGTCGGGATGGCCACGATCTGGTCATCCTTGGCGAGGCGCGGGTTCTTCAGGAGGTCGATGATCTCGATCTCGTAGCGTCCGGCGAAGTGCTCCTCGCACACCTTCTTCAGGTTCTTGATCGCCGCCAGCGACTTAGGCGTCTGGCCGGCGGTGTAAAGGCGCAGCTCCCATTTGTCGGGATTGTGGGGGGTGCCGTTCTTGCGAGTGCTCATTTGCGATTCCTCTTTGCTGCGTTGGTTGCTTCCGCGCCCCGGCGAATCGCCGCTGCGCTCCTGTCTTCGATAAATTGCTGCTCGCGTGCCCGGTCCTGCTCGGCCACCCGCTTGCTCTCGTCCTCCACCGCCTCGAACTCCGTGCGCAGCGCGGCGATCTGTGCCTCCAGCGCCGCGCGCTTGCGCGCGAGCTCGCGCTGCTTGCGCTCGATCTCCAGTCCCCGCGCGAGGGCCGCGGCCTTTTCGCGGTCTTCCTGGGCGGCGCGCATCGATCCGGTCAGCACGCCTTCCGGCCCGATGTACACGTCCTTCAGCTCGATGCCGTCGCTCGTGAGCAGGAACTCGCGGATCTGGTTGGAGTGCTTCATGCCGCGCGATTTCAGCACATAGAGGCCGCGGTTCCTCTCGCCGGCGAGCTCGATGTCGCGCAGCAGGATCCAGGTGTCGATCAGCGAGGAGATGCCGAGGTCGGTGCGCTCCCAGGAGTTGCCGCCGGCGGTGAGGTTGACGAACACGGCGGTGATCTGGCGCGACTTCAGGAAGTCGATGAGGCGCAGCAGCATCGCCTCCGCCGCGGAGCCGCTGCCCGCGGAGGAGAAGTTGCTGATCGGGTCGATGATCACGACCTGCGGCTCGAACTCGCTCACCATCTTGTGGATCACGGCGAGGTGCATCTCGATGCCGTGCAAGGTGGGGCGCGATGCTTCGAGGCGCAGCAGCCCCTTCTTGGTCCAGGGGTTGAGGTCGAGGCCGATGCTCTTCATGTTGCGCACGAGTTGCGCCGGCGACTCCTCGAACGCCAGGTAAAGGCAGCGCTCGCCGCGCGCGCAGGTGGCGTTGGCGAAGGACGACGAGAGGCTGGTCTTGCCGGTGCCGGCGGTGCCGGAAATCAGCACCGAGGAGCCGCGGTAGTAGCCCTCGCCGCCGAGCATGTGGTCCAGCCGGGGTATGCCGCTCGAGATACGCTCGCTGCTCGCGGGATGGTTGAGCCGCAGCGAGGTGAGCGGCAGGACGTGAATCCCGTTCTCGTCGATGAGGAACGGGTATTCGTTGGTGCCGTGCGTGCTGCCGCGGTATTTGACAATGCGAAGGCGCCGCGTGGACACCTGCTCCGTCGCGCGATGGTCGAGCAGGATCACGCAGTCGGAGACGTACTCCTCCAGGCCCTGGCGCGTGAGGCTGCCTTCGCCGCGCTCGCCGGTGATGATGGCCGTGACGCCCTTGTCCTTCAGCCAGCGGAATAGCCGGCGCAGCTCCGCGCGCAGCAGCGCCTGGTTGGTGAAGCCGCCGAACAGCGCCTCGAGCGTGTCGAGCACCACGCGTTTGGCGCCGACCGAGTCGATCGCCATGCCCAGGCGCAGGAACAAGCCCTCGAGGTCGTATTCGCCAGTCTCGTGGATCTCGGCGGGCTCGATGTGAACGTGATCGACGGCGATCTTCTTCTCCGCGATCAGGTTCTCGAGGTCGAAGCCGAGCGAGCGTACGTTTTGCGAGAGGTCATGCTCGGTTTCCTCGAACGCCATGAACACGCCCGTCTCGCCGTGCTGCTCGGCGCCGCGCAGCAGGAACTCCATCGCGAGCAGCGTCTTGCCGCAGCCGGCGGCGCCGCAGACGAGCGTCGGCCGTCCGCGCGGCAGTCCGCCGAACGTGATTTCGTCGAGTCCTGAGATCCCGGTCGGTGCCTTGGGCAGCGCGCCGCGCTGCGCCTCGCCGCGCTGTGCTTTTGCCCGGGACGGCAATGCTTCCGGCTTGCCCACTGTAGCCGTTACCTAGTCGTAGTGGTTTCCCGGACAAATTCTAGGCGACTCGGTTCTCCAACGGAAGGCCGTCGCGTAGTTTCTTCACGTTGCGTATTGCACCCTCGATGCTGCGTTGTAGCGTTTCCTGCGTCAGCCAGGCGAGATGTGGGGTAGCGACGACGTTTCTTAAGGTTTTCTTACGGCGAAGTAGCGGGTGATCGCGGCCCACCGGTTCGTCGGTAAAGACGTCCAGTCCGGCGGCGGCCAGCGTACCGTCGTGTAGTGCTTGTACGACCGATTCCTCGTCGACCAGCCCGCCCCGTGCGGTGTTGATCAGGATCGCACCGCGCTTCATTTTCTGGGCATCCAGGATCCGTTCCGTGTCCGGCGTGAGCGGGAGGTGCAGCGAAACGATATCCGACTGTCCGACAATGTCCTCGAAGGCTGCATTGCTGCGGCTGCGCGACCAGTAAAGCACCTTGGCGCCCAGCGCCTCGAGGACCGGGTGCAGGACCTGCGGCACTGCGCCATATCCGAGCAGCCCGACCGTGCGCCCGCCGAGCTCGCCGAAGGAGTCTTGCAGCTCCCAGGACTTGCGCCAACCGTGCTCGGTTCTAACCATGTCGTTCAACTGAGGAAGCCGTCGCAGGCAGGCGAGCATGAGGCCGAGCGTCATTTCGGCGACCGCGCGGCTGTTGGTGCCGGGCAGGTTGCACACCGCGATACCGCGGCGCTTCGCCGCCTCGACGTCGATCGTGTTCACGCCGATGCCGATCTTCTGGATCAGGCGCAACCTGGGCGCGCGCGCGATCACCGCCTCGGTCACGGGCTTGAGCACGTGCCAGAGCACCTCGACCTCGGGCAAGAGGCGCCCGAGCGCGGCCTCGTCGCTCTCGGGACACAGCGTGACGCCTAGAGCCTCGACTTTCCTGCGCAGCGCTTCCGTGCCGTCGAAATGAAAAACGACGTTCATCTATCGGTTTGGGAAGAGCTTGCGCGCCGGGTAGGGCAGCGCTTTCGAGCCGAGGGCTTCTTCGATGCGCAGCGCCTCGTTCCACTTCGCCATGCGCTCGGAGCGCGAGAAGCTGCCGACCTTGAGCTGGGGAACGCCCCAGCCGACCGCGAGGTGGACGATCGAGACGTCCTCGGTCTCGCCAGAGCGCGCCGAGACGATCGCGCGGAAGCCGGACTCGCGCGCGGCTTCCCAGCAGGCGAGGGTCTCGCTGACCGTGCCGACCTGGTTCGGCTTGAGCAGGACCGCATTGCAGGCGCCTGCGGCGTTTCTCACCCGCTCGGCGGAGGTCACGAAGAAGTCGTCGCCGACGACCTGGATCCCGGGAGCCGCCTTGGTGAAGGCGCGCAGCGCGTCGGCATGATGCTCGGCGAAGGGATCCTCGATGGAGACGATCGGGTAGCGCTCGATCCAGCGCAGCAGCATCGCGTGAAGCTGCTCGGCGGTGAGCGCGCGTTTCTCGAGGGCGAGCTGGTAGCTCCCGGAGCGGAAAAGCTGGTTGGCCGCGATGTCGAGGGCGATCGAGACGTCGGTGCCGGGCTCGAGGCCGGCATCGGCGATCGCGCCGACGAGTTCCGCCAGCCCTTCCTCGTTCGTCTTGAAGGCCGGCCAGTAGCCACCTTCGTCGGCGACGCCGTGCAGCGCGCCGCGCTTCGCGAGCCGCTTCCCGGCGGCGGCGTAGACCTGCGCGGTCCATTCCATCGCCTCGGCGAAGCTGCCGGCTCCGGTGCAGATGATCATGTAGTCCTGGATGTCGACCCGCGCGCCGGCGTGCGCGCCGCCGCCGAAGATCTGAATCTGCGGAACAGGCAATGCGGTGCGGCGCTCGCCGGCCAGCTTCTTCCAGAGCGGCACCTTGCGCGCCGCCGCGTCGGCGTGGGCGCACGCGAGCGACACGGCGACGATGGCATTGGCGCCGAGGCGGCGCTTGTCGGGCGTGCCGTCGAGCTCGATCATGCGACGGTCGAGCGCCTGCTGGTCGGCGACGCTCATCGTGCGCAGCGCCTCCCGGATACGCGTATTGATGTTCTGGACCGCCAGGGCGGCGTCGAGCGCTTTCGCTTCGCCCGAGCCGGTCGACGCGCCTGCCGGCGCGATCGCGCGGCCGACGGCGAGGACGGTGGTGCCGCGCCCGACGAGCACCTCGGCCTCGACGGTGGGCCTGCCGCGCGAGTCCCACACCCGGCGTCCTCTTACGTCGACGATTCTTGCCATGCTTTCGCCACGTCACAGAGCCTGGCGACCGGTGTTTTCAGCAGGGCACGCGCGACGCTGCGCACCTGTTCCTTCTGCGCCTCGCCCGTCAGGTATTCGACGGGCGACTTCCCGTCCACCCGCGCGAGCAGCAGCGCCGGGAGCAGCGACGCGGTGCGCGCCTCGACGCCTTCGAAGGCGACCCCTCCGAGGTACGCCTCCGACAATGCATTGAAACACCGCAGGAAGGCTGGTTTCGCCTGAGGCACCCACAGGCACTTCAGGAGCAGATGATTGAGGCAGAAGGCGAGGTCGAAGGCAGGGTCGCCGTACCACGCGCACTCGGCGTCGAGAAAGACCGGTCCGCCCGGACCGACGAGGATGTTCTTGGGGCTGACGTCGCCGTGCACCAGGCAGACCTTGGTGCCCGCGGTCCGCTCCACGAGCGCTTCCAGCCTGGACTCGAGCGCCGGGTGCCGCGCGGCGGTGGCGAGGAGATAGGGCTCGAGCCGGATGGCGAAAAAGATCTCGTCGGTCGGAAACGCCGCGGCGAGCGCGGTGGTGGCGGCGTGGATGCGCGCGAGCGTGCGGCCCACCTGAGCGGCGAAGTCCGCATCGGCGCGTCCCTGGCTCAGGAGCGTCTTCCATACCGGGTAGGCGCCGGCGTCGAGGTACTCCATGACGAAAGCGCCTTCGCCACGCGCGATGAGCTTCGGCGCCGCGCCCGGCGCCGCGGCCCCGGCGACGCGGAACCACTCGTATTCATAGCGGTTTCTCTCGATCGGCGCCTGCCAGAGCTGCGCCACCCGCAAACGCGCCAGCGCGCGCTTCACGCACACCGCTCCGCGCGCGAGATCGACCCGCCAGATGTCCGAGGACACGCCGCCCGAGAGCGCTTCCACGTGGGGGGTCTCCGCCGGGCCGCACAGTCCCGTGCGCCTCAGGAGCGCGAGGATTTCAGGGGGCAAGCCGCTCGATCTTCCAGCCCGCGCCGCTCGCGGTGTAGAGCAGGCGGTCGTGCAGCCGGTCGGCGCGGCCCTGCCAGAACTCGAGGCGCCGCGGAATGACGCGGTAGCCGCCCCAGTGCGGCGGCCGCGGCGGCGTGTCGCCGTGACGTTGCCTCGCTTCCTCCATCGCATCCTCGAGCACTTTGCGGGAGGCGACGGAGGCGCTCTGCGCCGAAGCCCACGCGGAAAGCCGCGCCCCGAGCGGGCGGGAAGCGAAATAGGCGTCGGACTCGGCGGCGCTGACCTTTTCCACCTCGCCCTCGATGCGCACCTGGCGCTCGAGCTCCGACCACTGGAAGACGAGGCAGGCCCGCGGCCGCGCATCGAGTTGGTGCGCCTTGCGGCTGCCGTAGTTGGTGTAGAACGCGAAGCCGCCGCGCTCGAGCCCTTTCAGGAGGACGATGCGCGCGTCGGGCGTGCCCTCGGCGCTCACCGTGGCGAGCGTCATCGCGTTGGGCAGCGGCAGCCCCGCGCGCACCGCGTCCTCGAGCCAGGCGCTGAAGAGGCGCAGCGGATCGGCGCCCGCTTGCTGCTCCGTGAGGCCGGAGCGCATGTATTCCTGTCGTAGCTGAGCGACGTTCATTGGAACGCCGATTCTATGCAAATGCCGCTCGAGGCGTGGCTGGATTAGCACAGCAGAGCGAGCGCGGCGCATTTTCCCTCTGAAAATCGTTGACATCGGTCCGGCATATCGTGCATCTTCTCGTCACCGCTAGCCCGTAGCGGCAACAACGCATCCGGTCACACCGACAATCTTCAGAGGAGAAATCGAGATGGCGAAAAAGAAGGCGAAGAAGAGCGGCAAGAAGCGTAAGCCAAATGCAGCCTTCATGAAACCGATGAGCCCGAGCGGCACGCTCGCGGCGGTGATCGGATCGAGCGCCATGCCGCGCACCGAGGTCACCAAGAAGATCTGGGGCTACATCAAGCGCAACAGCCTCCAGGACAAGAAGAACAAGCGCATGATCAACGCTGACGACAAGCTCAAGGCCGTTTTCGGCGGCAAGACCCAGGTCTCGATGTTCGAGATGACCAAGCTGGTCAGCCGGCACCTGAAATAACCGATTCCCAGGGAGAGGACGAAAGGCCCCCGACGGGGCCTTTTGCATTTCTGGCCGTAATTATTTGCGGTGGTAGCCCGTGACCCGGTCGACCTCGTTCTTCGAGCCGAGGATCACGGCGCAGCGCTGGTGCAGCGCGGTGGGCTGCAGGTCGAGGATGCGGGTGGCGCCGTCGGTGGCTGCGCCGCCGGCCTGCTCCACGATGAACGACATCGGGTTCGCCTCGTACATGAGACGCAGCCGGCCGTCCTTGTTCTTCGAGTCGCGCGGGTACATGAAGATGCCGCCGCGCGAGATGACGCGGAACACGTCGGCCACCATCGAAGCCACCCAGCGCATGTTGAAGTCCTTGCCGCGCACGCCGTCGGTTCCGGCGACGCATTCGTCGATATAGCGCTTCACCGGCAGCTCCCAGCGGCGCTCGTTCGACATGTTGATCGCGAACTCCTGCGTATCCTCCGGAATGCGGATGTCCGGATGGGTCAGCACGAACGTGAAGGTCTCGCGGTCGAGCGTGAAGCCGTGGGCGCCGTCGCCCACCGTGAGCACGAACACGGTGGTCGGCCCGTAGACCGCAAACCCGGCCGCCACCTGGTTGCGCCCGGGCTGCAGGAAGGCCTTCTCGTTGGGCTCGCAGTAAGTGCCGCTCTCGGTCTTCGGGCACGGCAGCACCGAGAAGATGGTGCCCACCGAGATGTTGACGTCGATGTTCGACGAGCCGTCGAGCGGGTCGAAGAGCAGCAGGTACTCGCCGCGCGGGTAGTGCGTGGGAATCGGCCGCGGGTTCTCCATCTCCTCGGAGGCGAGCGCGGCGAGGTTGCCGCCCCACTCGTTCGCCTCGAGCAGGATCTCGTTCGACAGCACGTCGAGCGTCTTCTGCGCCTCGCCGTGCACGTTCTTGGTCGCCGCCGCGCCCAGCCCGTCGGCGAGCGCGCCCTTGTTCACGCGCGTGCTGATGCCCTTGCACGCGCGCGCGATGGTCTCGATGAGCAGCCGCAGGTCGGCGTTGATCAGCTTCTTGTCGCGCTGCCGCCCCACCAGGAACTGGCTCAGCGTTATTTGTTTCATAGAGGCTCATTTTATGCGCTGGCGCGCGAACCATGCACCGCCGAAGAGAAACGCGGCGAGCAGCCAGAACACCGGCCCCATGCCGGCCACCGCCGACAGGGCGCCGGAGGCGAGCGGAATCAGCGTGTGGCTGCCGTTAAGGAGCGAGGTGCGCATTCCGACCGCCTCGCCCTGGCGTCCGGGCGGCGACGCCTCGTAGAGGAGCGACATGATGATCGGCTGCGCGCAGCCCAGCCCGAGCCCGAGGATGAAGGAAAGCGCCATGAGCAGCGGCACGCTCGAGAAAAGGGGGAACAGGACATACGCCGCTCCCGCCACCGCCATCGCCGAGCTCATCACCACCCACTGCCGCAGCCGCTTCACCACGTGCGGCATGACGAGCCGGATCGCGAATGTGGCCAGGGCGAAGGTCGACATGACCAACCCGATGGTCGTCGCGGCGAGGCCCAGGCGCGCGCCGTAGAGCGGCATGAGGAAGGTATAAAGGTCCCAGCCCATCGCCAGCAGCACGCTGACGATGAAGGTATGGCGCAGCTGCGGGATGCGGAGCAGGTCGAGCACGCCCGAGCGCCTTGCGTGCGCCACCGGCTCCGGCCGCGGCAGCGGGCGCCTCTTCCCCCACAGCAGCGCGGCGCCGAGGACCGGAAAAGCGGCGAGCATCAGCATCGCCTCGGCGTGGCCGAGGTGATCGATCGCGAGGCCCGCGACCAGCGGCCCGATGGAGTTCGAGATCGAGAAGCCGAGCGCGAGCCACGAGAAAGTCACCGCGCGCTCCTCGGGCGTGCCGTAGGCGCCGAACACGCTGTTCATCGAGATGTGGATGAACATGAACGCGGTTCCCACCAGCGTGCAGGAGAAGTAGAGCGTGCTGATCTGCGGCACCGCGAAGGGCAGGGCGGCGCCGGCCGCGAGCACCGCGAAGGAGGCAAGCAGCGGCCGGCGCGGCCCCACCCGGTCGATGAGCCGCCCCGCGCTCACCGAGAGCAGCATCGGCAGCAGCGCGAAGAGCGCCATCAGCACCCCGACGGTCGCCTCGGTGCCGCCCAGGCTGAGCGCGAAGAGCGACGTGGTCATGCGCACCCCGACGAACGCGAGGTGACCGAGGCAGTTCAGGACGACGAAATAGACGATTTCCACCGTCGGCTCCAGACCGTCATGGCCACCCCCAGGCACGTGACCGCGATCCCGGCGAGGGCGAGCCCGCTCGGCACTACGCCGAAGAGCGCCGCTTCCAGCGCCACTGCGAACACCGGCGGAAGGTACATCATGCCGGCCACCCGCGTCGCCGCGCCATGGCGCATGAGGTAGTTGAGCACGCTCACGCCGAGGATAGAGGCGAAGATGACGAGAAAGGCGGTCGCGGCGAGGAGCTCGCCCGACCAGCGGACCTTGAAGCCCTCCACGCCTGCGGCGAGCGGCGCGAGCACCGCGAGCGAGGCTGCGAACTGCACCACCGCGGCGGCCTTGAGGTCCGCGCGCGGAGAAAACCTGCGCTGGTAGAGCGTCGCGGCGGTCACCCCGCCAAGGCCGAACAGCGTGCCGATCAGGCTGCCGAGCGTCACCTCGCGGATGTCCATCTTGTGCCACACGACGAGCGCGACGCCGGCGAGTCCGATCACCACGCCGGCCCACTGCCGCGGCTGGAGGCGCTCGTTCATCCAGCGCGATGCCACCAGCGCCGTCACCAGCGGCTGGCAGGCGATGATCAGCGCCGCGACGCCCGCCGACATGCCGAGGTACTGCGCGTAATGGCTGCCGCCGAGCTGCACCGCATGCATGAGCAGGCCCGCGACGGCGAGATGAACCCACTGCGCAACGGTCTGCGGCCAGCGCGGCCTCCAGATGAGGACCACGGGCAGCAGGCAAGCGAGGCCGAAAGCAAAGCGCAGGCTGAGAAACGTGAAGGGCGGCGCGTACTGCAGCCCGATCTTCGTGGCGACGTAGCCCGCGCCCCAGACGGCCACGAAGTACCAGGCGAGGAGCGCGTTCATCGGCAGGCGCGGATTCTAAGGCTTGTCTTTCGCGGTGCCCGCGCGTAGCGTTCCTGGAGGAGGAGACATGAAGACGTACCTGTTTCTCGCCCTGGCGGCGTTGACGGCCGGCGCCACACACGCGCAGACCGATTACCCGAACCGGTCGCTGCGCCAAATCGTGCCCTTCCCTCCGGGTGGCGGCGTGGACATCGTGACGCGCATCGTCGCGTCGAAATGGAGCGAGGTCCTCGGGCAGCCGATCGTGGTGGAGAACCGCCCCGGTGCGGGCGGCACGGTCGGCGCGGACAGCGCGGCGAAGGCCGTCGCCGACGGCTATACCCTGTTCACGTGCCAGGTCGCCTCACACGGCGTGAGCCCGGCGCTCTACAACAAGCTACCCTACGACGCCGTCCACGATTTCGCGCCGGTGTCGCTGATCGGAAAGACGCCCAACGTGCTGGTGGTGAATCCGTCTGTGCCCGCGCAGACGCTGAAGGAGTTCGTCGAGCTCGTCAAGGCGAGCCCCGGCAAGTACAACTATGCCTCGCCCGGGTTCGGCACCTCGCCGCAGATGACCATGGAGCTGTTCAAGCTCACTGCCGGCATCGACCTGTTCCATGTGCCGTACAAGGGTGGCGCGCCCGCGCTGGCGGACGTGATGGGCGGTCAGGTCGCGGGGATGTTCGGCAACCTGCCGGAACAGCTCGCCGCCATCAAGGGCGGCAAGACGCGCGCGCTCGCCGTCAGCACATTGCGGCGCACGCCGCTGCTGCCCGACGTGCCGACCGTCGCCGAGTCGGGCTACCCGGGATTCGAGGTTACCGTGTGGTACGGGGTGTGCACGCAGGCGGCGGTGCCCAAGCCGATTCTCGACAAGCTGCACGCCACGCTCGTCGAGACGCTGAACATACCGCAGATGAGGGCACGGCTGGCGGAGGCCACGATCGACGCCTCGCCCACCACGCAGGAGGAGTTCGCGGCATTCATTCGCGGCGAGATCGACAAATGGACCGCCGTGGTGAAAGACGCGAACATCCCGAAGCAATAGAAAGCCTCGGCGTCGACCTCCGGGTCGACTTCCCTATCGACTTCCGGATCGACTTCCCTACTGCGTGCCGGCCTGCAGGGCGGCGATGCGCACCTCGATCGGGGGGTGGCTCGCGAACAGGCCCATGAAGCGCGACGCGCTCTGCTTGATGCCGTGGGCTTCGAAGGCCTGCGGCAGCTCGCCCGCCGGCGCGCCGCCCAGCCGCGCGAGCGCGTTGATCATCGGGCGCTTGTCGCCGAGAAGCCGCGCGGAGCCGGCGTCGGCGCGGAACTCGCGCTGGCGCGAGAACCAGGCGACGATCATCGAGGCGAGGA
This sequence comes from Burkholderiales bacterium, assembly GCA_036006885.1. Classification (GTDB taxonomy): domain Bacteria; phylum Pseudomonadota; class Gammaproteobacteria; order Burkholderiales; family SG8-39; genus SCGC-AG-212-J23. Next base: position 17,366 of record DASYPG010000061.1, read on the forward strand.
TGCCGAGCAGGATCTGGGAAACCAGCGAGGCGATGAAGAAGCCCGGCCCGACGCCGCGCTCGGTGCGGAAGATCACCTTGTCGACGAGGTAGCCGATGATGCGCGAAAGGAAGATGACGAAGGTGTTCACCACGCCCTGGATCAGGGTGAGCGTGACCATGTCGCCGTTCGCCACGTGGGTCACCTCGTGGCCGATGACCGCCTCGACCTCGTCGCGGTTCATGGTCTGGAGGAGCCCCGTGGACACGGCGACCAGCGCCGAATTCTTGAATGCGCCGGTGGCGAAGGCGTTCGGGGCGCCCTCGAAGATCGCGACTTCCGGCATCCCGATACCGGCCGTGTCGGCGAGCTTCTTCACCGTCGAGACCAGCCAGTATTCCGTGGTGCCCTCCGAGCCGTCGATCACGCGCGCGCCGGCGGAGAATTTCGCCATCGGCTTGGAGATGAGGAGCGAGATGATCGAGCCGGTGAATCCCACCACCGCCGAAAAGACGAGCAGGCTGGAGAGGTTGAGGCCCTCCGCGGTCAGGAACTGGTTCAGCCCCAGCACGTTGACGATGATCGAAATGACCGCCAGGACGGCGACGTTGGTCAGCAGGAAGAGGGCGATTCGTTTCATACGGGCCGTTGTTCTCCGTTGTCGAGCGGTTAGATCGGGGCCGCCGGGTTTGGTTTCAAGACGGCCCGGGCGCCTTTCTCGGCAATGACGTAGGTGGGCGCATTGGTATTGCCGGAGGTGATTCTAGGGAAAATCGAGGCGTCGATGACGCGCAGGCGTCCGACGCCGTGCACGCGCAGCTCGTCGTCGACCACGGCCATGGGGTCGCTGCCCATCTTGCAGGTGCCCACCGGGTGGAAGATGGTGGTTCCGAGCTCCCCCGCGGCTTTTTCTAGATCTCCATCCGCCTGAACCGCTTGGCCGGGGCGATATTCCTCAGGTTGATACTTCGCAAGCGCCCTGGCGGCCATGATGCGGCGCGTGAACCGCATGCCGTTGACCGCCACCCGCCGATCTTCGGCAGTATCCAAGTAATTTAATTTGATCTGTGGGTAGTCGGCAGAGTCTGGGGTCTTGATGCGCACCCAGCCGCGCGAGCTGGGCCGCAAGTTGCACACGCTCGGCGTGATCGCGGGGAACGAATGCAGCGGGTCGCCGAACTTGTCGAGCGAGAGCGGCTGCACGTGCCACTCGATGTTCGCGCTGGGCTGGGAGGGATCGCTCTTCGCGAAGGCGCCCGCCTGCGACGGCGGCATGGTGAGCGGACCGGTGCGGAACAGGAAGTACTCGAGCGCCATCGCGGCCTTGCCGGCGAAGCTGTTGGCGACGCCGTTCAGCGTTTTCACGTTCCTCACCTTGTACTGCATGCGGATCTGCAGGTGGTC
>DASYPG010000062.1:0-13777 GCA_036006885.1 Burkholderiales bacterium
GTTCATCGCGCCCTTCCCGCCGGGCGGGTCGAGCGACGTGCTGTGCCGGCTGCTGGGAGCGAAGCTCGCCGAAGGGCTCGGCCAGCCGGTCGCCGTGGAGAACCGCCCGGGCGCAGCCGCCAGCATCGGCCACGAGTACGCCGCCAAGCAGCCGCCCGACGGCTACACCATCGTGATCTCGAGCTCGAGCACGCTGGTGAACAACCTCTACCTGTACAAGCGCCACGCATTCGACGTGTTCATGGACTTCGCGCCGGTCTCGATGATCGCGAGCGCGGGGCAGGTGCTGGTCGTGCATCCGTCGGTGGCGGCGAAGAGCGTGCGCGAGCTGATCGCGCTCGCGAAAGCGCAGCCGGGCAAGCTCAACTTCGGCTCCGGCGGCAAGGGTATCCAATCGCATATCTCGGGCGAGATGTTCAAGGCCGCGACCGGCGTCGACATCGTCCACGTCCCGTACAAGGGCACGGTGCAATCGGTATCCGACCTCGTCGCGGGGCAGGTGCAGATGGTGTTCTCCGACATGGTCCCGGCGCTGCCGCACATCCGCGCGGGAAGGCTGCGCCCCCTTGCCGTGACGACGCGCCAGCGCGCTGCGGTGCTGCCCGACGTGCCGACCATGATCGAGGCCGGCGTGCCGGGATACGAGTCGGCGGTGTGGTGGGCGGTGCTCTCGCCGAAGGGAACGCCCGCGGCGATCGTCGGCCGCCTGAATGCCGAGCTCGGCCGCATCGTGAAGCTGCCCGACGTGCAGGAGCAATACGCGAGCCTCGGCGTGGTTCCCGAGCACAGCACGCCCGGCTATGTGTTCGAGCGGGCGAAGGCGGAAGGGCCGCGCGTCGCCGCCGCGCTCAAGGCGGCGGGCATGGAGCCGGAATAGCCTGCGCCCCGTTCTCGCGTTGATGCTCGCTGCGTCGGCGCTCTAAGCGCACGCTATGGCGCTTCGCACTTTGTCCTGCGCCGTACGCTGAGCGCGGCCCCGGAGGTTTTATAATCGGGCTTCCATGCAGAAGGCTGCCGGAGAGGCTCAAGCAGGCGAAAGCGCGCTCACCGCACAGGAGCTCGAGCTCGCCCAGCTGATCGTCACGACCCTCAACCTCGAGGTGCGGGCCGTCGACATCGATCCGGGCGCGCCGCTGTTCGGCGACGGCCTGGGCCTCGACTCGATCGACATCCTGGAGATCGCGCTCGCGATCTCGAAGGCCTACGGCGTGCGGCTGAGGTCCGACGACCAGGACAATGTGCGGATCTTCGCTTCGCTTCGCAGCCTGAACGAGCACGTCCGCAAGCTGCAGCGCGGCTAGATGCGCCTTGCCCGGAAGGCGCTGGTCTTTCTCGCATTCGCGGGCTTGTTCCCGTTGCTCGTCCACTTCGCCCTGCGCGACTCGCTGGGCGCGAGCGCGCTCGCGGGGCTCGCTCACGCAGGCGCCTACCTCGCGCTGCTGTGGTATTTCGGCCGCAGCCTGCGCGCAGGCCGCGAGCCGCTGATCACGCGCGTCGCGCGCCGCATCCACGGCTCCGTGCCGCCCGACATGGCGCGCTTCACGCGCCGCCTGACCGTCGCGTGGTGCGCGTTCTTCGCCGGGCAGATCCTCGTTTCGGCGCTGCTGCTCGCGTTCGCGCCGCACGACGTCTGGTCGATGTTCGTCAACCTGCTCGACCTGCCGCTGCTCGCGCTGATGTTCCTGGCCCAGCATGCATACCGGGCGCTGTGCTTCCCGCTCGTTCCGCGCGTCTCCATCGGGCGCATCCTGAGCGCGTTCGCCGAAGTGCGCTCCCGGGCGCCATGAGCGCTGGCCTGCCGCTGCTCCACGGCCACGCCACCGGCGCGGTATTCGCCTGGCACGCCGGGCGCGCCGTCGGCGTCGACGAGTTCTGCCGCGACGTGCGCTGCCTCGCCGCCGCCCTGCCGGAGCGGCGCCATGTGTTCAATCGCTGCGCGGACCGCTATCGCTTCGCCGTAGGCTTCGCGGCGGCGCTCGTGCGCCGGCAGGTGAGCCTGCTGCCACCGAACGAGACGCCCGACCTCGTCGGCCGCCTGGTCGCGAGCTATCCGGACCTCTATTGCCTCAGCGATGCGCCGGGTGCGCCCGCCGGCCTGGAAACGCTGGCCTTTCCCGAGGTGGGCGGGGATGCAGCGGCGCCTTCGGAGATGCCGGCCGTCCCGCCGGAGCAGCTCGCCGCCATCCTGTTCACGTCCGGCTCCACGGGCGAGCAGAAGCCCTTCCCGAGGACCTGGGGCAGCATGGTGCGCAGCGCCGCCGAGGAGATCGAAGCGCTCGGCCTGCGCGCGCTGCCGGGCATGGCGGTGGTGGGCACCGTGCCGCCGCAGCATTCGTACGGCCTGGAGTCCACCCTGCTGATGGCAATGCGGGGCGGCCTTGCGCTGCACGCCGGCCGACCGTTCTTCCCGGCGGATATCCGTGCCGAGCTGCGCGCGCTGCCGCGCCCGCGCTGCCTGGTGACCACGCCCGTACATCTGCGCGTGCTGCTCGGGGAGCCGGACGAGCTGCCCAGGCTGGATCTGCTGGTCTGCGCCACGGCCCCGCTGGCGCCGCAGCTCGCGGCGACGGCGGAGGCGCGCTTCGCCGCTGCGCTGCACGAAATCTACGGCTGCACCGAGGCCGGCCAGGTCGCCACCCGGCGCACTGTGGAGACCAACGAGTGGCGGGCGCTTCCGGGGGTCTCGCTGCGCGGCGACAGCCGTGGCACCTGGGTGAGCGGCGGCCACATCGAAGGCGAAGTGCTGCTCGCCGACGTCATCGAGCTACGCGGCAGCGAGAAGTTCCTGCTGCATGGCCGCACCGCCGATCTGGTCAACATCGCCGGCAAGCGCACCTCGCTCGCGCATCTCAACTACCACCTGAACTCGATCGAGGGTGTGCTCGACGGTGTCTTCATCCTCCCGGACGACGAAGGCGAGGCCGTGGCCCGCCTTGCCGCATTCGCGGTCGCACCGGGGCACACGGCGGAATCCCTGATGAGCGCGCTGCGCCAGCGCATCGACGCGGCGTTCCTGCCGCGCCCGCTGTACCTCGTCGAAGCGCTGCCGCGCAACGACATCGGCAAGCTGCCGCGGCAATCGCTCACGCGGATCGTCGCCGGCCAATGAGCGCGCGCGCACCCGGCCGCGGCGTCGTCGAGCGCGTCTTCCAGCCCGATCATCCCTCCTCGCGCGGGCATTTCGAGGGTAATCCCATCATCCCGGGGGCGGTGCTGCTGAGCGAAACCATCCTGGCGATCGAGCGCAGCATCGGCGCGCCGCGCGCGCCTTTCGCGATCTCCTCCGCGAAGTTCCTGCATCCCGCGCGGCCGGGGGATCGGGTGGTGATCGAGTTCTCGCGCAGCGGCGGCGAGTTCAGCTTCAGCTGTGCCGTCGAAGGCAGGATCGTGCTGACCGGCCAGATGTCATGCCCCGGCGCGTCGACGGACGCGTAGAGGGGGAAGCGCGCGCGCCGGACTGGGTGCGCCGGCCCGAGCGCAGCAACGCGCTCGCGCTGCACGCGATCGTTTGGGTCGCGAGGGTGATCGGGCGGGGCGCCGCGCGGCTCCTGCTCCACCCCATCTGCCTGTACTTCGTCGCGTTCTCGCCGCGCGCGCGCTCGGCCTCGCGCGAGTATCTCAGCCGGGTGCTCGGCCGCAAGGCGCGGCTGCGCGACCTGTTCCGCCACTATCACCGCTTCGCGGCGGTGCTGCTCGACCGCATCTTCCTGCTGAACGACGAGCTCACCCGCTTCGACGTGCGCATGCACGGCGCCGAGGTCTTCGAAGAGGCGATGGCCAAGGGAGAAGGCTGCTTGATGCTCAGCGCGCACCTCGGGAGCTTCGAGGTGGCGCGCGCGGTCGGCAGGACGAACGGAGTGCGCATCCGGATGCTGATGTACGAGGAAAACGCGCGCAAGGTGGGGGCCATCCTGCAGGCCGTCAACCCTCGCCTGCACGACGACGTCATTCCCCTCGGCCGCCTCGATGCCATGCTGCAGGTGGAGGCGGCGCTCGGGCGCGGCGAAGTCGTCGGCATGCTGGCGGACCGCGGCCTCGGCGAAGTCGGGACAATGCGTGGGGCAACGCGCGGGGCAATGCTGGGGGCAATGCGCGACGCCGTGCGCTGCGAGTTCCTCGGCCGGCCCGCGCAGTTCCCCACCGGGCCGATTCGCATCGGCATCATCCTGAACCGGCCCATGCTGCTGCTCTTCGGCGTCTACCGCGGCGCGAACCGCTACGACGTCTACATCGAGCGTTTCGCCGCGCCGGACGAAGCGCGCGGGCGCGCCCGCGATGCCGCAGTCGACGAGCTGCTGCGACGCTATGTGGGAAGGCTGGAGCACTACTGCCGTATCGCGCCCTACAACTGGTTCAACTTCTATGACTTTTGGCGGTAGAGCGCGCGCGGTTCTGCTGGCGGCGGCTCTGATGCCCGGCACTGTCGCACCCGCCGATTCGTCCACCTGGAATGTCGAGCGGTTAATGCAGGAGCTCGCCAAAGTGAAGACGTCGAAGGGGCGTTTCGTCGAGCGCCGTTACCTCGGCGTCCTCACTGCTCCGCTCGAGTCTTCCGGCACGCTGCTGTATGTGGCGCCCGATCGCCTCGAGAAGCGCACGCTGGCGCCGCGGGTGGAAAGCGTGCTGCTGGAGGGCGACCAGCTGACGCTCGAGAGCGAGCAGCCGAAGCGGCGCCGCAGCATCCGCCTCGAGGACTACCCCGCGGTGGGCGTGTTTGTCGAAAGCATCCGCTCGACCCTGGCGGGAGACCTGGCGGCGCTGAAGCGCCTGTTCGACATCGCGCTCGAGGGCGATGAGCGGCAGTGGCGCATGGTGCTCAGGCCGGGCGAGGCCAAGATGCAGGAGCTGCTGAGCGAAATCCGCATCGGCGGCCGCGGCGGCACCATCGGCTCGATCGAATTCCTCGAGCCCAACGGCGACCGCTCGACGATGACGATCACCCGAGAGAAGCCGTGACCGCCGCGCAGCGTTGGGCCGTCGGCGCATGGCTTGCGCTTCTGGCGGTCAGCGCGCTGATCGTTGCCCGCACGACGATTACCACCGACGTTTCAGCCTTTCTGCCACGCTCGCCGACGCCGGAGCAGCAGGTGCTGGTCGAGCAGCTGCGCGAAGGCGTCGTTTCCCGGCTGGTGCTGGTCGCGCTGGAGGGTGCGTCGCCGGCCGCGCTGGCGCAAGCGAGCAAGGCGCTGGCGGCCGAGCTGCGCAAGGACGCGAGCTTCGTCTCGGTGGAAAACGGCGACGGCAGCGGCGACGCCGCGGACCGCGAGTTCCTCTGGCGCCATCGCTACCTCCTCAGCTCGGCGGTCGATGCCGAGCGCTTTTCGGCCGCGGGCCTGCGCGAGCGGCTCGAGGAGGCCCTGCGCCTGCTCGATTCACCGGCAGGCGCGCTCGTCCGGCGCATCGTGGCGAACGACCCCACGGGGGAGCTGCTGCACATCCTCGAGCGCCTCGAGGCGCAGTCGCGGCCGGCGACGCGCGAGGGCGTGTGGTTCTCGCGCGACGGCCGGCGGGCCCTGCTGCTCGCGCAGACCCGCGCGCCCGGCTACGACGTCGGCGCGCAGGAGGGCGCGCTTGCCCAGATCGCGCAGGCGTTCGCCCGCGCGAGCGCCGGCGAGGCGAAGCTGCTGCTCTCCGGACCGGGCGTGTTCGCGGCCAGGACGCGCGTAGCGGTGCGCGACGACGCGCTGCGCCTGTCGCTCATCGCGACGGTGCTCGTCGCCGCGCTGCTCCTCGCCGTCTACCGTTCCGGCCGGCTGTTGGCCCTCGGTCTCGTGCCCATAGCGAGCGGCGCGCTGGCCGGGATCGCCGCCGTGAGCCTCGGCTTCGGCTCTGTCCACGGCATTACGCTTGGCTTCGGTGTCACGCTGATCGGCGAAGGCGTGGACTACGCGATCTACCTCTTTACGCAAGCCGCGGCCGGCGGCGCTAGGCATGCCGCCCTCGACCGCATCTGGCCCACGCTGCGCCTCGGAGTGCTGACGTCCATCTGCGGATTCAGCGCGATGCTGTTTTCCGGGTTCACGGGCCTGGCGCAGCTCGGCCTGTTTTCGATCGTTGGACTGCTGGTTGCGGTCGCGGTGACGCGCTGGGTGCTGCCCGGGATGCTGCCGTCCACGCTCGCCGCACCGATCGTCGGCGCGGCCGGACCCTGGGCGAGCGCCGCGGCGCGGCGCGCGCCGTCGTTACGCTACCCCGTGCTCATTCTGGTTGCCGTCGTCGCCGTCCTGCTGGCCGCGCGCGGCGGGCGGCTCTGGAACGAGGACCTGGCGAGCCTGAGCCCCGTACCGCGCGCCGATCAGGTGCTCGACGAAAGGCTGCGCGGCGACCTCGGCGCGCCCGACGTGCGTTTCCTGGTGGTCATCCACGCGCCGGACCAGGAGGCGGCGCTGCAGGCAAGCGAGGCGGTCGGAGACGCGCTGCGCAAGGCGTCGCTTGCGGGGCTGCTGGAAGGATATGAATCCCCCGCCGACTACTTTCCGAGCCGGCAGACGCAGGAGGCGCGCCGCAAGGCGCTGCCGGAGCCGGCGCAGTTGCGCGCCAACCTCGAGAAGGCCTTGGCCGGACTGCCCTTTCGGGGCCAGGTGTTCGAGCCGTTCCTTGCCGATGCGGCCGCCGCGCGCAGCAGTATGCCGCTGATCGAGCGCGGCCAGATGCGGGGCACCCGCCTCGCGTTGCGGGTCGACAGCCTGCTGGCGAAGCGCGCGGACGGCTGGGTCGCCGTGCTGCCTTTGCGCAACGTCGCGGACGCGGCCGGCGTAGCGCGCCAGCTCGTCGCGTCGCCGTCTGGCACGCAAGCGGTCCTACTCGACCTGAAGCGCGAGTCCGAGCAGCTGTATCGCAGCTATCGCACCCAGGCGCTCGCCTATTCCCTCCTCGGCGCGGCGGCGATCGGCGCGCTGCTGCTCGCCAGCCTGCGATCGCTGCGCAGCGTCTTCGCGGTGCTGGCGCCGCTCGCCGCCGCGGTGCTCGTCACGACCGGCGCTCTGGCGTTGACGGGCGATTCGCTTTCCATCTTCCATCTTGTGGGACTGCTGCTCGTGGTCGCCATCGGCTCGAACTATTCGCTGCTCTTCGACCGGCAGGCGAGCTCGCGGAGCGATCGCGAGCGCACCCTCGTGTCGCTGCTCCTCGCGAACGCGACTACGGTGATCGGTTTCGGTCTGCTGGCGCTCTCCAGGGTGCCGGTGCTGCACGACATCGGCGTCACGGTCGGCATAGGAACGGTGCTGGCGCTCGTCTTCTCCGCTATCCTCGGCCGTCGCCATGACCACGCCTGACCTGCGCACCCGCTGGCGCCCCGCGCCTCTGCTCTGCGTCGCCTTGCTCGTGCTCGCCGCCACGGCAGCCGCGGTCGCGTCGCGGCCGGCGCTGTGGCCTTGGGCGCTGGTGGCGGTTGCCGCGGACTTTCTCGTCCTCACCGTTGCAGTGTTCCTGCCGCGCAGCCAATGGCTGGGCGCCAACCTGACGCGCCTGCCGCCAGCGGCCGCGGCGCGCCGCATGATCAGCGTTACGTTCGACGACGGCCCGGATCCCGAGCTGACGCCGCGCGTTCTCGACCTGCTCGATCGCCATCGGGCGAAGGCCACGTTCTTCTGCGTGGCGGAGAAGGCGGCGGCGCATCCAGACCTTGCCAGAGAGATCGTGCGCCGCGGCCATAGCGTGGCGAACCACAGCCTGCGCCATTCCAATGCGTTCGCGCTGTACGGCATCTTCCGCCTGCGCCGCGACGTGGAAACGGCCCAGGCTATCCTCGGCGGCCTTACCGGCAGGCGGCCGTCGTTCTTCCGTGCGCCCGTCGGCTTCCGCAGTCCGCTCCTCGATCCGGTGCTTGCCCGCTGCGGGCTACGCTATGTTTCCTGGACGCGGCGAGGGTTGGACGGAGTAGACCGGAACGCGGCCAGGATTCTGCGGCGGCTGGCCGGCGCACTGGCGGCAGGCGACATCCTCCTGCTGCACGACACCAGGCCGACCGTGCTCGCAGTGTTGCCTGATCTTCTGGAACGAGTAGCGGCCCAAGGCCTGACCCCGGTCACGCTGGCAACCGCCCTGCAAAGTGGACGCGCAGTTTAGGCCTGTGTTCGAGGCCGCGACGCGGTCTTATCGCGCAGCCGGAAAGTATGCGTGGTGCTTCGCGTGGGGCAAGCTGCGCCACGACCCGGTGTTCCACGCGCTGCTGCGCAGAGGGCTGCTGCCCGACAGCGGCAGCCTGATCGACCTCGGCTGCGGCCAGGGCGTGCTCCTGTCGCTGCTCAAGGCGGCGCGCGACCTGCACGCGGACGGCCGCTGGCCGGCGGACTGGCCGCCGCCGCCGACGCGCCTTGTCCTGCGCGGCGTCGACGCGCATCCCGGCCGGGTGCAGATCGCGCGCCGCGCGCTCGACGGCGGCGCGCTGGTGGAGCTGAGCGATCTGAGCGAAGTCGACTTCCAGGCCTGTTCGGTGATCGTGATGCTGGACGTGCTGCTCTACCTCGAGGAAGCGCAGCAGGAACGCGTGCTGGAGAAGGCGACGACGGCGCTGCGTCCCGGCGGCCTGCTGCTGCTGCGCGAGCCCGACGCCGACGCGAGCTTTGCTTTCCAGATGACGAAGCTCAGCGCATGGCTCGAGGCGCTCACGCGCGGCAAGCTCGGAACGAAGCTGCATTGCCGCAGCGCCGCGCGCTGGTCCGAGCTGCTCGAGCGGCGCGGGCTGGTGGTCGACGCGGCGCCGATGAGCGACGGCACGCCGTTCTGCAACGTCCTGTTCGTGGCCAGGAAAGTCGTTTAGATTCCGCTGGTGCAGCCGCTCGCCGTCACCCGCTATTCCGTCGTGAATTGCCTGGGGGTCGGCGAACGCGCGGTCGCCGAAGCGCTGTTCGCCGGACGCTCGGGGCTGGCGCCGTGCGATTTCCAGGACGCGGCGTTGCCAACCCATATCGGTCGCGTTCGCGGGCTCGAAGCGCAACCGGTGCGCGCGGACCTGGCGGCCTTCGAATGCCGCAACAACCGGCTGGCGCAGCTCGCGCTGGAGACCGACGGCTTTGCCGCCGCCGTCGTGCAGGCGCGCGCGCGCTACGGCGCGGCGCGCATCGGCGTGTTCCTGGGCACCAGCACCTCCGGCATCCTGGAAACCGAGCTCGCTTACCGCCGGCGCGACCCCGGCACCGGTGCGCTGCCCGCCGGCTTCCGCTACGCCCAGAGGCAGAACACCTTCTCGCTGGCCGATTTCGTGCAGCGCTATCTCGCGCTGCGCGGCCCCGCGCTGGCCGTTTCCTCGGCGTGCTCGTCGTCGGCGAAGGTATTCGGCAACGCGGCGCGCATGATGGCGGCGGGGGTCTGCGACGCCGCCGTGGTCGGCGGCGTCGACACGCTGGGCTTCACCACGCTCTACGGATTCCATTCGCTCGAGCTCACCGCGCGGGGGCCGTGCCGGCCTTTCGACGCGGCGCGCGACGGCATCTCGATCGGCGAAGGCGGCGGCTTTGCGCTGCTCGAACGGGAGGATGCCCGCGCCCGCGCCGACGCGAGGCTGCTCGGCATCGGCGACAGCTGCGACGCCCACCACATGTCGACCCCGCACCCGGAGGGCCTCGGCGCCCGGCTCGCCATGCAACACGCGTTGCGCACCGCGGGCCTCTCCCCTCGCGACATCGACTACGTGAACCTGCACGGCACCGGCACGCGCAGCAACGACGCGGCGGAGGACCGCGCGGTATCGGGGGTGTTCGAGGGACCGACGCCCTGCAGCTCGACCAAGGGAGCGACCGGTCATCTGCTCGGCGCCGCCGGCGTGACCGAGATCATCATCTCGATCCTCGCCATGAAGCACGGGATTCTCCCGGGCAGCGCCAATACCCGCGAGGTCGATCCGGCGATGCGCTGCAACTATCTGGTCGAGCCGCGGCGCGCTGCCGTGCATCGGGTGCTCAGCAACTCGTTCGGCTTCGGCGGCAGCAATTGCAGCGTGGTGCTGGAGGCGACAGCCTGATGCGCGCGTTCGTGGAGGGCATCGGCCTGATCGGCCCGGGCCTGAACGGCTGGCAGGCGAGCCGCGCTGCGCTCGCGGGGGCGCAGCCCTATCAGGCGGCCCCGACCGCGGTCGCGGCGAGCCAGCTGCTGCCGGCGGTCGAGCGCCGGCGAGCTGGCATGCCGGTGCGGCTTGCGCTCGCGGCCGGTACCGAGGCGATCGAGAATTCCGGGCTCGATGCGGCCACGATGGTGACGGTATTCACCTCCTCCAGCGGGGATTGCGACAACGTGCACGCGATCTGCGAATCCCTCGCCGCGCCGGACCGCCAGGTTTCGCCGACGCGCTTCCACAACTCGGTTCACAACGCCGCCGCGGGCTACTGGAGCATCGCCACCCAGTGCAGGGCACCGTCCACCAGCCTGTGCGCGTACGACGCCAGCTTCGGCGCGGGGCTGCTCGACGCGGCGTCCCAGGTCGCGCTGGACCGGCAGCCGGTCGCGTTGATCGCCTATGACCATCCCTACCCCGCGCCGCTCGGCGCGGCGCGCGAGATCAAGGCGAGCTTCGGCGTGGCGCTGGTGCTCGCGCCCGCCCGGACCGGCGCGTCGCTGGCCATTCTCGAAATGGGCTTCGAGGCGCAGGCCGGCGCCGTTTCGCGCATGCAGGACGACGGCCTGGAGGCCCTGCGTGGCGGCGTCCCCGCCGCGCGCTGTCTGCCGTTGCTGGCGCAGATCGCGCGTGGCTCGCGCGCGCGGCTGCTGCTCGAAATGCCGGCAGACACCCGTCTGCGCGTGGAGGTCACGCCGTGCGCCTGAGCCGCGACGAGATCGCACGCCTGATTCCGCACAGCGGCCCCATGTGCCTCCTCGACGGCGTCGTGCAGTGGGATGCGAACCGCATCCAGTGCATGAGCCGCGGGCACCGCGCCGCCGACAACCCTTTGCGCAGCGGCGATCAGCTGCCGACCGTGTGCGGAATCGAGTACGCGATGCAGGCGATGGCCGTGCACGGCGGCCTGACCGGCAAGGTGGGCAGCCGGCCGCGCGCCGGCTACCTCGCGAGCCTGAGGAACCTGGATTGCCGCGCCGCGCGCCTCGATGACCGCGACGGCGATCTGCTGGTCGAGGCGGAGCTGGTGGCGGGCGACAGCTCGCACGTCAGCTACCGCTTCACCCTGCAGGTCGGCGGCGTCGAGGTGCTGAGCGGGCGGGCGCTAGTCGTGCTCGATGCGGCGGCGGGCGGATGAAGCGCGCGCTCGTCACCGGCGGCAGCGGGGCGATCGGCGCGGCGATCTGCTCGCGCCTTGCGGCCGACGGGCTGCACACCATCGTGCATGCAAACAGCCGCCTCGCGGAGGCGGAACGGATCGCGGCAGATATCCGCCGCACCGGCGGCGCCGCGCAGGCCGTGGCGTTCGACATTACCGACGCCGAGCGAACCGCTGCCGCCGTGCAAGAGCTGCTCGCGGCCGGGCCGGTGCAGGTGCTGGTCAACAATGCCGGCATCCACGACGACGCCGTGCTGCCGGGCATGAAGCGTGAGCAGTGGACGCGCGTGATCGACGTGTCGCTGCACGGGTTTTTCAACGTCACGCAGCCCCTGCTGCTGCCGATGATGGCCACGCGATGGGGACGCATCATCAACCTCAGCTCGGTCGCGGCGCTCATCGGCAACCGCGGGCAGGCCAACTACGCGGCCGCCAAGGCCGGCCTGCACGGGGCGACGAAATCGCTCGCCATCGAGCTGGCGAGCCGCGGCGTCACGGTGAACGCGGTTGCGCCCGGAATCATCGAAAGCCAGATGGCGAGCGGCGCGTTCGACACGGAAGCGATCGCGCGCCTGGTGCCGATGAAACGCGCGGGCACCCCGGGCGAAGTTGCGGAGCTGGTGGCGTTCCTGGCCTCGGAGCAGGCGGGCTACATCTCCGGCCAGATCATCTCGATCAACGGCGCGATGGCCTAGGCGGCCGTCGGCCTTCCCGTGTCGCGGATCACCCGCCTGCGCCGCAGCCAGGCTTTCAGGCTGGTCTTCAGGCTGAACACGCTGAACAGGTAGTAGAGCGTCTTGAAGGCGAGCAGGCCGAGCCGCACCGACGTGCCGCGGAAGACGTCGCCCGCGAAGACGGAGAGCAGCGAGGCCTGCATGCCGAAGCGGTTGCCGGGGTTCATGAACAGATAGCGCAGGATGGGCGACGTGCCGCGGTAGATGAACCAGGTATACGACGACGTGCCGTGGTGCACGCTGGCGTCGTAGGCCTTCATCGCGCTGCGCGCGCGCTCGGGGCGGTCGAGGCAGGTCGCGACGGTGTCGGCGCCGACGAACGCGCTGTGCATCGCCAGGAACACGCCCGACGAGAAGATCGGATCGATGAACGCGAATGCGTCACCGAGCAGGATGTAGCTCTCGCCCACCGACTGCCGCGAGCTGTAGGAATAGTTGCCGGTGGCGGTGACCGGCGAGACCAGCGTGGCGTTGCGCAGCCGCTCGGCGAGCTGCGGGCAGAGGGCAATCGTATCGAGCAGGAACTGGCGCGGCTCGGTCTTGCGGGTCTTCATGTAGTAGGGCCAGCACACCGCGCCGATGCTGGTCGCGTCGCCGGTCAGTGGGATGAACCAGAACCAGCCGTGGTCAAACCAGAAGATCGAGATGTCGCCTTCGCGTCTGCCCGTCAGGCGCGTCGCGCCGGCGAAATGGCCGAAGATGGCCGCGCTGTTGTGCTCGCGGTTGCGTTCCTTGCAGCCGAAGCGGTTGGCGAGGAAGGTGTCGCGTCCGGAGGCGTCGACCACGAACTTCGTGCGCCAGGTGCGCTCGCTGCCGTCCTCCAGGCGGGCGGTCACGTCGGCGCCGCCGGGACGGAAGTCCACCCCCGCCACGCGGCAGCCCTCGATCGCGCGCGCGCCCCTGCGCACCGCGTTGCGGAACAGGATGTGGTCGAAGTCCGCGCGACGCACATGGTAGGCCCCGGGAAAGGCCTTGTCCCAGGCGTCGGCGAACTCCAGCCCGGAGATCCTGCCCGCAGTCTTGCCATCGGAGGGTGCAACGAATTCGACGCCGTACTTCGGCATGCCGATGGCGTCGATTTCCGCGGCCACACCCAGGCGCTCGAACAGGTCCCGGTTGAGCGGCATGAGCGACTCGCCGATGTGGAAGCGCGGATGGCGCGACTTCTCGAGCATCAGCACGTCGCGGCCGCGCTGCGCGAGCAGAGCCGAGATCGTCGACCCGGCGGGGCCGCCGCCGATGACAAGTACTTCACAGCCGCTGCCGGCCTGCTGCGCCACGAATGCTCCTCTTTGCGTCATTATATTAGACGCATGAATCAAGAACGGCAGTCGCGGAGGCTGGCGGGCGTGATCCCCGCCTACAACGAGGTCGCGACGATCCGCAACGTCGCCGAGCGAACCCTCGCGCAGTTGCCCGAGGTCATCGTCGTCGACGACGGCTCGACCGACGGCACCGCCGATACGCTCGCCGGCCTGCCGGTCACGCTGGTCCGCAACCCCCGCAATCTCGGCAAGGCGGCCAGTCTGTGGCGCGGCATCTCGCTCGCAATCGCCGAGGGCGCCGAGGCCGTGGTGACCTTGGACGCCGACGGCCAGCACCGGCCCGAGGACATCCCGCGGCTGCTCGAGGCCCACCGCGCCGATCCGCGGGCCCTCGTCATCGGCGCGCGGCTGCACGAGGGCGACCGCATCCCGGCCGAGCGCTACTACGCCAACCGCTTCGCCAACTTCTGGATTTCCTGGGCGGCAGGCCAGCGCGTCGAGGACAGCCAGTCGGGCTTTCGCATCTACCCGGCGCCGCTGCTGCGCGCGCTGCCGGGCCGCATCG
>DASYPG010000063.1:0-4512 GCA_036006885.1 Burkholderiales bacterium
GCCGAGACCGACCGCCTTACGCCGGGCCGCAAGAGCACGGTGCGCGAGCACAACATCGAGGGCTCGCCCGGCACGCAGATCATTCCGGAGCTCTACCGGGAAGGCGACTACGTGATCGACAACAAGAAGCGCCTGGATTGCTTCTACGGCACGGACCTGAGGCAGCTTCTGGATGCGCTGGGCGTGAAGAGCGTGGTCCTCATGGGCATCAACACCAACACCTGCGTGCTGAACACCGCCTTCACCGCGTTCAACTTCGACTACCGGGTCGTGGTGCTTTCCGACTGCGTCGCGAGCATGTACGGCGACGATCTCCACGTGCTGGGATTGCAGAACGTGGCGCGCTGCCTCGGCTGGGTGATCAGCAACCAACAGTTCTTCGACAAGATCGACGAGAGGAAAACGCATGAAATTCAGTCGTAGGCGCTTCATCCAGGCAGCCGGCGCAGCCGCCTCCGCTGTTTCACTTCCGAGCTTTTCTCAAGCGAATCCGATTCGGGTGGGCCTGGTAACGGTAAAAACCGGGCCGCTCGCCTCGGGCGGAATCGACATGGAGCGCGCGCTGGTGCAATACCTGAAGGAGCGCAACGACACGCTCGCCGGCCGCAAGGTCGAGCTGATGGTGGCCGACAGCGGCGGCGTTCCGGCGCAGGCGCGCACCAAGATCCAGGAGCTCGTCGAGCGCGACAAGATCCACGTCATGATCGGGCCGCTCGACACCGCTTCGGCGCTCGCCGCCGACGATTACATCCGCTCGTCGCAGCTCCTGACCCTCTCCGTCGCGGCGGCCGACGACATGACCCAGAGGAAGCCCAATCCCTGGTTCACGCGCGGCACCTCGACCGCGTCGCAGTGCGCGCATCCGATGGCGGAGTACTGCTACAAGACCCTCGGCTACCGCCGCATGGTGGCGATTGCCGACGACATCGCGTACGGCCACGAGATGTGCGCCGGGTTCCAGCGCGTGTTCGAGGAGCTCGGCGGCAAGATCGTGCAGAAGACCTTCCCGCCGCTCACCGTGCCCGACTACGGCACCTACCTCGCCCAGCTCAACCGCAAGGCGGACGCGATCTACCTCGGGTTCGCTGGCTCGAACGGCTTCCGCTACCTGCGCCAGTTCAACGAGTACGGGCTCACCGGCAAGGTCAAGGTGGTGGGCGGCATGACGGCGCTCGACGAGGCAGTGCTGCGCAACATGGGCGACGAGGCGCTCGGCGTGCTGACGGCGTGCTGGTATTCGGCGGAGATCGACAATCCGATCAACCGCAAATTCGCCGCGGCGTTCCGCAAGGAGTGGAAGTACGACCCGGGCTTCTACGCCGCGGCCACCTACACCGAAGCCGCCGTGCTCCAGGCCACGCTCGAGCGCATCAAGGGCAACATCGAGGACAAGCCGGGCTTCATGAAGGCGGTCCGCGCGACCAAGGTCGACACCTGCCGCGGGCCGGTGTCGTTCGACCAGTACGGCAACGTGGTCGGCAACGTGTACATCCGGCGCGTCGCGCGCAAGGAGGGAAGGCTGGTGAACGAGGTGGTGTACACGTATCCGAACGTCAGCCAGTTCTGGACCTACAAGCCCGAGGAGTATCTGAAGAACCCGCCCTACACCCGGGACTACCCACCCGCCAAGAATCTGGAGTCCTAACCTGCAGTACTGGGCGATCCAGACGCTCAACAGCCTCGCGTTGGGCGGGCTGCTCTTTCTGCTCGCCGCCGGGTTCTCGCTGATCTTCGGCCTGATGCGGATCGCGAACCTGACGCACGGGGGCCTCTTCATGCTCGGCGCTTACCTGGGCGTGAGCATCCTCAAGGTGGTGCCCAACCTGTGGCTGGCGGCGCTCGCGGCCGGGATGGGCGTGGCGCTCTTCGGCGGCTTGCTCGAGCGGTTCATCCTGAGGAAGCTCGGCGGCAACGTGCTCTCCCAGGTGCTGGTGACGCTGGGGTTCGCGTTCATCATCGCCGACCTGTGCCTGGTCGTCTGGGGCGGCGATCCGATCCCGGTCCCCACGCCGGCGTTCCTGCAGCGGCCGGTGATCCTCGCGGGACTGGCGTTTCCGGCCTACCGCCTGGCGGTGGTGGTCATCGCGTGCCTGGTAGCGCTCTTCCTTTACTTCCTGATGGAGCGCACGCGGCTCGGCGCCATGATCCGGGCCGGGGTGGACGACCGGGAGATGGCCCGTGCGGTCGGCATCCCGGTGTCGCGCCTTTTCACGATCGTGTTCTGCCTGGGCGCAGGGCTCGCCGGCGCGGGCGGCGTGATCGGCGGCCCGATCATGTCGGCCTACCCGGGCCTCGACTCCGACATGCTGCCGCTCGCCCTGATCGTGGTGATCCTCGGTGGCGTCGGCAGCCTGGTGGGCGCCTTCGCCGGCGCCTTCATCACCGGATTCGTCTACACCTTCGGCGTCGCGCGCTTTCCCGACCTCGCGTACGTGATCCTCTTCCTGCCGATGATCCTGGTGATCGCGTTCCGGCCGAGGGGGCTCTTCGGGAGGTCCGCGGCATGATCCGCTGGATCGTGCTGCTCGCCGGGTTGCTCGTGCTTCCGCTCGCCATGGGCGAGTACTACATCAACCTGACGAGCCAGATCTTCATCTTCGCCATCTTCGTCTCGAGCATCAATCTGCTGCTCGGCTACGGCGGCCTGCCGACGCTCGGCCACGCCTCTTACCTCGGAGTCGCCGCCTACGCGAGCGCGCTCTTGTACCTGAAGGCAGGGGCGTCCCACTTCGTCGCGGCGCTGCTCGCGCTCCTGGGCACCACGCTCATGGCGGCGATCTTCGGCCTCATCGCGCTGCGCGCCACGGGCCTCGGATTCCTGATGCTCACGCTCGCGCTGTCGCAGGTGCTCTGGGGAACGGCCTACCGCTGGGTGGCGATGACCGACGGCGACAACGGGGTGCGCGGGGTCATGCGGCCCGCGCCGTTCGGCCTCAGCCTGGACAACGCCACCACGTTCTACTTCTGCACCCTGGCGGTCGCGGTGGCGGCGGTGTGGCTGATGGCGCGCTTCGTCGGCTCGCCGCTCGGCGCCGCGCTGCGCGGCACGCGCGACCAGCCAAGGCGCATGGCGGCGCTCGGGCACCACGTATGGATGGTCCGCTGGATCGCGTTCGTCTATTCCGGCTTCTGGGGCGCGGTGTCGGGCCTGCTCTACGTCTACTACCACAAGTACATCCACCCGGTTTCGCTGTCGCTCACCAACTCGGCCGAAGGCCTGCTCGCGGTGATCGCAGGCGGCTCGGGAACGCTGGGCGGACCGCTGCTCGGCGCGGCCGTCGTCATGCTGCTGAAGAATTACGTCTCGGGCTACGTCGAGCGCTGGAACATGCTGATGGGGTTCGTGTTCGTGACGATCGTGCTGTTCATGCCGGAAGGCGTGGTCCCGGGCGTGCAGAGGCTATGGCGGCGCTTCAGATCCACAACCTGAAAAAATCCTTCGGCGGATTGCCCGCGATCAACGGCGTCTCGCTCGAGATCGCGCCGGGCGAGCGGCGCCTGATCATCGGCCCCAACGGCGCCGGGAAGACGACGCTCTTCAATCTCATCACCGGAGACCTGCCCGCCGACGCCGGCAGCATCGCGCTGTTCGAAGCGCAGCTGACCCGGCTTGCGACTCACCGGCGGGTGCACCTCGGCCTCGGCCGCACCTACCAGATCATCACGCTGTTCCCGAGGGACACGCTCGAGCACAACATCGCGCTCTCGCTCCTCGGCCTGCGCAAGCTGCGCTGGAACGCCTTCGGCACGATTCCTCCAGGCCTCTACGACGAGGCGAGGGCGGTATTGAGACGCGTCGGCCTGGAAGCGCTCGCGAAGCGGCCGCTGTCCGAGGTCGCCTACGGCGACAAGCGCCGGGTGGAGATCGCGATGGCGCTGGCGCAGGCGCCGAAAGTGCTGCTGCTCGACGAGCCGCTCGCCGGGCTGTCGCGCGAAGAGCGGGCCGCCGTCAAGTCGCTGATCGCCGCCATCCCGCGCGACGTGACCGTGGTCATGATCGAGCACGACATGGATACCGCGCTCGACATGGCCGAGCGCATCACCGTGCTGCATTACGGGAGCGTGATCGTAGAGGGAACACGCGCCGAGGTCGTCGCCGACCCGAGGACGCGAGAGGTCTATCTTGGCCACTAGGGAAAACGCCACGGCGCTCGCCGTCGAAGGAATCGACGCGCTCTACGGCGACAGCCACGTCTTGCACTCGGTCTCGTTCAGCGTCGCAGCGGGCAGGGTGCTCGCGCTGCTCGGCCGCAACGGCGCCGGCAAGACCACCTGCATGAACACGGTCATCGGCTGGCTGCGGCCGCGAAGGGGCGTAGTCCGCCTCTTCGGCGAGGCGATCGAGCGCCTGGCTCCCGAGGCGATCGCGCGCAAGGGCGCGGGCCTCGTGCCTCAGGGCCGGCGCGTGTTCCCGACGCTCACGGTGCGCGAAAACCTCGAGGTCGCCTACCGGAAAGGTCCCGCCGGCTGGAGCCTCAAAGGCGTGTTCGAGCTTTTTCCGCGGCTGAGCGA
>DASYPG010000064.1:0-6362 GCA_036006885.1 Burkholderiales bacterium
CCTGCCGATCGCCCCGTCATTCATCTCTGCATGCGCGGAAAGGAACACGATGGTAGCGAGGCCCACGGCGCCGACGAAGTTCGACAGGCACACGACGGTCCAGTTGTACAGGACGTCGCGGGTCGTGATGCACCCGTGCGCCCAGCCCATCGCGAGTAGGTTGTTGCCGGTGAAAAGTTCGGCGCCCGCGACCACGACCAGAAGCAGCCCGAGCGAGAACACCGCGCCGCTAAGGACCCGCGAAGCGGCGAACCCGAGGCCCGGGTCGCTCACCACGATCACCGAGAAGAGCGCCCCGAGGCCGATGAAGGCGCCCGCCAGAATGCCGAGCATTGCGAGCGAAAGCGGCGGCGTCGCCGCCTTCGCGACGCCTACGTCCTCCAGCCGCTCGGCAATCTGCCTCGGCGAGTAGGCGTCCCAACCCGTGTTCTGTTCCATCGGGCGAGTATCCCCGCCGGCTTCCCGGCGCTTTTGACCAGGGTCAATCCGCCGGCGGCGTCGGCACCGAGAATTTCCACATGGCCGACTACCCCGCCGAACTCGCTTGCAAGCGCAGGCTCGCCGACGGCCGCACGGTGCTGATTCGCCCGATCCGCGCCGACGCCATGGCGGTGACCGCGGTGGCGCGGATGTACCAGTGCGCCGAGACGACGAGGACGGCGCGTGATCTTCCGATGGAGGCGCCGAGGGCGCGCCACGGCGTCATTCGTTTCAATGCGGGCATCATCGCGTTCACCGTTAGAGCGGGTTGATCCTCCTCAAAGCCTGTTCGGGCGGCGGTCCGAGGTGATGCGGCCGTCGACAATCTCGACGATGCGGCCGCAATGCCGTGCGAGCTCATGGTTGTGCGTCACGATGAGTAGGGTGGTGCCCTGCTCACGGTTCACCGTGCGCATGAGCTCGAACACGGCCTGCGCCGATTTCGTGTCGAGGTTGCCGGTGGGCTCGTCGGCGAGCAGCAGCGCGGGCTTCATCGCCAGCGCGCGCGCCACGGCGACGCGCTGCTGCTGGCCGCCCGACATGTTCATCGCAAGATTGTCGCGCCACGGCGTGAGTCCCACGCCGGCGAGCAATTCGTCCGCTCGCCCGCGCATCGCCTGATCCGGCCAGCCGCGCTCGAGGAGCATCGGCATCATCACGTTCTCGTGCGCGGTGAACGCCGGGATCAGGTAGTGATACTGGAACACGAAGCCGATGGCATGGCCGCGCAGGCGCGTGAGCGCCTTGTCGTCGAGGCCGTTCGCCGCCCGCCCGGCGATCGCCAGGCGTCCGGCGCTCGGGCGGTCGAGGAGGCCGATGATGTTGAGCAGCGTGCTCTTGCCCGATCCCGACGGCCCCATGAGGGCGCAGAGCTCGCCCGGCGCGAGCGCGAGGTCGATGCCGTGCAGCACTTCCGTCTCGGCGGGCGTGCCGACGCCGTAGGACTTGCGCACGCCTTCGAGGACCACGACCGGCTCAGCCACGGATCACCACCTCAACCACGAATCGCAACGACAGGGTCGAGCCGCGCGCCGCGCAGCGCCGGAACATAGGCAGCGACGAGCCCGCTCAGCGTGGCGAGCAGCGCCGAGGCGAGGAACAGCTTCGGGTCGAGCTCGAGCGGGAAGAGCGGCGTGCCGTCGGGGTTCTTGAGCAGCACGCCCCAGAGGAGGATGGCCGATGCGCCGAGCACCGAGCCGATGAGCGAGCCGACAAGGCCGAGCGCCGCCCCCTGCAGCAGGAACACGCGCAGGATCTGCCCGCGCGAGCTTCCCATGGCGCGCAGGATGCCGATCTCCTTCGATTTCTGCACCACCGAGACGATCAGCACCGCGGCGATGCCGAAGGCGATCGCGAGCCCGACGAAGAAGCGGATCGTCGTGTTGGCGATGACCTGCGCGCTGATGGCGAGGTAGAGCTGCGCGTTGGTCCTGATCCAGCTGTCGGCCTCGACGCCGGTAAGCGCGCTGATCCTCTGCGCCACTGTCTCGGCCGCGTAAATGTCGCGCACGGTGAGGTCGATGCTCGAGACGCCTCCGGTCAGATCGAGGAGCGCCTGCGCCGTGTGCAGGGCGACATAGGTCGAGCGCAGGTTGGCGCCTTTATTGCCCAGGTCCACGGTGCCCGCGATCGTGAGCGTGGCGCCCTTGCCGGAGGCGACCGCGATGCGCAGCTTATCGCCCACGCGCACGCCGAGCTCGGTCGCGAGGTCGGTTCCGATCAAAACGTCCTCGGCGCCCAGGCGCGCGGCGCCCGCGACCGTCTTCTCCGGCAGATTCACGATCCTGAAGTAGCGCTCCGGCTCGACGCCCTGGACCGTGACCGAGCGGGTCGCTTCGCCGCGCACCGCGAGCGCCGAGCCGGCGGCCATGGGCGAGACCGCGGTAACCTCCGGCAGCGCCGCCACCTCGTCGATGATTTTCTGCCACTGGTCGATCGAGCGCACGCGCTGCAACGGACGCTGCACGCTCGCGGCTTCGGCCACGTCCGGACCGAGGAGCGGGCGCGCCTCCTCGCGCGGCGGCACGAGCACGATGTGCGCCTGCGCGCTCAGCACGCGGCGCACGATGTTCGCCTGCTGGCCGGCAAGCGCGGCCGACATGAACACGATGACGCCGACGCCGATGCCGATGCCGAGGAGCGTGGCGATCGTCTGCAGCCGGCCCTCGCGCAGGAAGCGGCTGGCGGCGATCCACTCGAAGGGGAGCGCGCTATTCATGCACCACCGGGCGCACCGCCTGGCCGGCCCGGATCGTCGCATTGCCCGCGCGCACGGCGATCTCGCCTTCGGCCAGGCCCTCGAGGATTTCCACCACCGCATCGCCGCGCAGGCCGAGGCTCACGCCCTGGCGTACCGTCCTGCCGTTCCTCACCGCGAGCACCCAGGGCGCGGCGCCCGACGCATCGCGCACCGCGTCGGCTGCGAGGGCGAGCGTCTGCGCGTGACGGCCGGTTTCGATGTCGACCGACACCGTCATGTCCTGGCGCAGGTACTCGGGGGGCTGCGAGAGCGCGAGCTTCACCTCCACGGTGCCACGCTGCGCGTCGATTCCGGGATTGATGTAGGCGAGCTCCGCGGCGAAGCGCTCCTCGGGATAGGCGTCGGCCGAGGCGAGCGCGCGCTGCCCGGGCTTCAAGCGCGCGAGGTTGCGCTCGTCGATCTGGAGCACGATCTGGGTCGCGCCTGCGGGCGAGAGCACCATCAGCACCTTGCCGGGCTGCACCAGCTCGCCGCGCTCCACGTCGCGCGCGATCAGCGTGCCGTCGGCCGGCGCCTTGATCAGCGTGTAGGCGAGCTTCGCGCGCGCCGCGTCGAGCTGCGTGCGCGCCACGTCGAAATTGCGCTGCGCGTCGTCGAGCGCCGCGGCGCCCACGAAGCCCTGCGCCTGCAGGCGGCGGTTCCGCTCGAGCTGCGCCGCCGTGTTCGCAAGGGTCGCCCGCGCCTGCGCCACGGCGGCGCTCAGCTCCGAAGCGTCGAGCACTATCAGCGGCTGCCCGGCTTTTACGACCTGGCCTTCGGCCACCGGCACGCGCGCCACGGTGCCGACGATCTGCGCGCCGATGTCGACGCGGTTCGGCGCCGCCACCCGCCCGGCCGCGACGACCGACTGGACCACGTCGCGGCGCACGACCCGTGCCGCCTCCACCTTCGGTCCGGCGAGCTGCAGATAGCCGAAATAGGCGCCCGCCGCGGCGACCAGCATTGCCGCAGCGATGCGCCAGCGCCGCTTGCACGCCCATGCCAGCGCGTCGCTGTTGGACCTTCTCATTCGCCTATTCGACTTCGGCTGCCGCGGCGGCTCTTGACCCGGATCAAATTCCCGCCGGTAAATCGGCGCAGTATGGATGCATGAGAGTCCAAGTCGACTGCCGCAACGGCGACGAACCGCGCGCCTTCTACCTCGGCACGCGGCGGCTGCACGTCGTGCGGGTGCTCGAGCGCATCGCCGAGGACTCCATGCGCCGTTTCAAGGTCAGAGTGCACGACGGGCGCGTCTTCACGCTGTCCAAGGACACCGCGAAGGACGAGTGGCGGCTCGCTGGCGTTGCATCATGAGAACCATCACCACGAGCACCCGATCGGCGCGAGCTTTTGAAGGGACGCACCTTCGCGCGCGCCATACGCTAGCTTCCGGCGCCTCGAGCTCTCTTTTCAGTGCGACATCAGCACCGGAACAGTCATCGCCTCGAGCATGCTGCGCGTGGCGCCGCCGAGCACCAGCTCGCGCAGGCGCGAATGGCCGTAGCCGCCCATGACGACGAGGTCGGCGCCCGTGTCCGCCGCGCGCGACAGGATCTGCGCGCCGACGTCGAGTCCGGGCACGCTCTGGCGCGCGGCGCTCGCTTTCACGCCGTGCCGCGCGAGATAGAGCGCGATATCCGCGGCCGGCACTTCGCCGTGATCGGCGGACGCCGGATCGAACGCGACCAGCTCGACCGAATCCGCGCGCGCTAGAAGCGGTAGCGCGTCGCTCACCGCGCGCGCCGCCTCGCGGCTCGCGTTCCATGCAACCAGGATGCGCTTGCCCACGGCGGGAAAACGCCCGGCATAAGGCACGAACAGCACTGGCCGGCCGACCGCGAGGACGAGCTCCCCGGCGAAGGCCTTGCCGCGTGCATCTTCCGATTCGGGCTGCGCGGCGACGACGAGATCTGCGTAGCGCGCGCTCAGGCTCACCGCGGCGAGCGCGCCGTCCATCGAAAGGCGCCACTCGGCCTTGCCGCCGGCGCGGCGCTCGGCCTGCCGGAACTCGCTTTCGGCCTGCGCCGCCACCTCCTTGCGCCGGCGCCGCTCGATCTCCTGCATCGTCGAGCCGCCTTCGGCGAGCGCGTACGAAGGGATGTAGGCCGCATCGAGCGCGAACAGCGCGACGAGATGCGCGTCGAAGCTCGAAGCGAGATGGAGACCGAGCTGCAGGCGCTCTGCGCGCCGGGCGCGGTCGTCGAGGTGAACGAGGATGGTCTTGTAGCTCATGGCTTGCCTCCGGGTTCGTAAGCGTCCGATCCCAAGATACCCGGCCGCTGCCCGCACCGTTTGATCTCGGTCAAATCCGGTCCGGCCCCCTCGCCCAACATGCGGCCATGGCTTCGCTCGGGCTGTCCGCGGCGCAGGCGCGCAGGGCCCTGGAGCGCCACGGCGCCAACACCGTCGAGGACGAGCCGCGGTTCGCTCCACTTGCGCTCGCCGCGCGCCAGTTCGCGAGCCCGCTGGTGCTCGTGCTGGTATTCGGCGCCGCGGTCTCCGCGGTGCTGCGCAACTGGTTCGAGGCGCTCATCATCCTCGCCATCGTCGCCGGCTCGGCGGCGCTCGGCTTCGCCCAGGAATACCGCGCCGGCACCGCGGTGAGCGCGCTGCGGCGCCGGCTCGCCCTGACCGCAGAGGTGGTGCGCGACGGCCTCGCGCGCCGCATCGCCGCGGCGGAAATCGTGCCGGGCGACGTGGTGCTGCTCGCGGCGGGCAACCTGGTGCCCGCCGACGCCGTGGTGCTCGAGGCAAAGGACTTCCTGCTGAGCGAGGCGGCGCTCACCGGGGAATCGTTCCCCGTCGAGAAGCGGCGGGGCGAGCCGGTGTTCCTCGGCACGTCGGTGCGCAGCGGCACGGCGCGCGTGGAGGTGACGCGTACCGGCCGCGCCAGCGCCTACGGCGCGGTCGCGGCGGGCCTCGCGGCGCGCGCGCCCGAAAGCGAGTTCGCCCGCGGCGTGCGCGAGTTCGGCTACCTCCTGATGCGCGTCATGCTGCTCGTGGTCGTGTTCGTGCTGGCGGCCAACCAGCTCCTCGGGCGTCCGGCGGTCGAGTCGCTGCTCTTCGCGGTCGCGCTCGCGGTCGGCATCACGCCGGAGCTGCTGCCCGCGATCGTCAGCGTGACGCTTTCGCGCGGCGCGCGCGACATGGCGCGCCGCGGCGTCATCGTGCGCCGCCTCGACGCGATCGAGGACCTGGGCGGCATCGACGTGCTCTGCACCGACAAGACCGGCACGCTGACCGAGGGAGCGGTGAAGCTCGAATGCGCGCTCGACCTGCACGGCGAGCGCTCCTCCGAGGTCGAGCGGCTCGCATTCCTCAACGCCGCGCTCGAGACCGGCATCGACAACCCGCTCGACGCCGCGCTGGTCGCGGCGGGGGCCGGGCGCGGCCTCGACGCGGGCGGCTGCCGCAAGGTCGACGAGATCCCTTACGACTTCATCCGCAAGCGCCTCACCGTCGTGGTCGACGACGGCGACCCCGCCTGCGACCTCGTCATCACCAAAGGGGCGTTCGACAACGTGCTGGCCGTCTGCGAGATCGAACCGGCGGTGCGCGCGCGGTTGGAGGCCTGTTATCGGAAGTAGGGTGCCGAGGGTTTTCGGGTGCTCGCCCTGGCGGTGAAACGCGTGCGGCGCAA
>DASYPG010000065.1:0-2351 GCA_036006885.1 Burkholderiales bacterium
GAGCGCGCGCGCCACGTCCTCGCCCTGGGAGGCGACGAGCAGGAACGCGAGCCCGGCCAGCACCAGCAGGATCGCGGAGCGGCACGGCTTCAGCGCATAGAGACGCTCGCGCACCCAGAGCCACGCATGCCAGAACGGCGCCGCGCAGCGCAGGAGCTTCGCTTCGAACGATCCCGGCTTCGGGTCTGCGCCCGGCTTCGGATCTTCCCCCATGTTTCCCCCTTTGTCGGGGACTACGCTACGCCGGAATGTCCTCCCGCGCTTATCGCTCTGTCCTGAACGGGCTCTGACCCGATTCTTGCTCAGCGAATGCGAGTCTTCGCAAGCACCCCTGACGGATCGAAGAGGAGCACGAGCTCGGTGGCGGGCGCCTTGTCGCGCGGGCGCTCCTTGTAGACCCACACCTCGTAGCCGGTCGCGAAGTCGACCACCACCGCCTCGCCGAGCGCGGCGCGCACGTCGGCCTTGGTGCTCCTGCCCACGGTGATGGCGTCGGCGGCGCCCGCGGCCGAGCGCACTTCGGCGGGGCCCAGGGGCACCGCTTTTTCTAGTGTTGTCGTGCTGCAACTGACGAGAAGCACACAGGCGGCAACGAGGGCTCTCACGAGGCGCCGTCCATGTATTCGAATTCGACCCGCGTGTCGTCGGGCCAGCTCGCGTCGCCGAGCGGCAGGAAGTAGGCGCGGTCGACCAGAGCCTCGCAGTCGCAATACGGAAGGTCCTCCTTCCACTGCGCATCGCGGCTCGCGCCGCCGTAGAGCCGCTCGACCGGCAGGGCTTCCCTGCGATCGCCCGCGACCAGCGTGACGCCGAAGACGGGCCTTTCGGCGAAGAAGAGGTAGCGCGGCGCGGTGCGATGGCAGTACTCCGGGCCTTCGCGCAGAAAGGGGTCGAGCAGGCCGAAGAGCATCGGACGGTAGTTGGAGATCAGGCCCGCCTGCATGCCGACCTCGCACTCGAGGCGCAGGTCGCCGAGCCGCCGCACCCCGGGCGACAGGCCGGGCGTACGGATCTCGGCGCGCCAGGTCATGGTCTTCGCCTTGCGATTAGGCCGCACCGAGGCGTTCTCCTTCAGCGCGGCCGCGCGGCGCTCGAGCGCGAAGGTGTTATCGGGCGCCAGAGCCACCGGCGTCGCGAAGCTGTCGCCGACGAGCTCGAGCTGGATGTCGCGCATCTCGGTGTCGCGGTGGCGCGGCAGGAGCTTGAAGCGCAGCGAGGCGGCGGGCGCGAGCCGGTGCCGCTTCTCGAACAGCTCCATGCCCTCGACCATCCTGCGGTAGGACTTGTCGACCGGATTGCGCATCGCGCTGACGGCGACCGGGTCGTCGGCCGGCGATTTTCCTTGCGCAAAGGCTGGCGCGAGCACGCCGAATTGCACCCCGAGCGCGCAAAGCGCGAAGGTTCGAAGCATTCACTTGGATTCTAGGACGGAATTCGGGGTCAGAGCCCGATCCCGTTTTTACGTACGCAAAACCGAATTCGGGCTCTGACCCCGATTTATCAAAGCGTCGCTTCGTATTCCTTTTCGAGCTTGCCGTGCGTGATCCAGAAGGGGCGCGGCTCGACGCCGTTCAGCACGTCTTCGAGGATGCCGGTGTGCACGTCCCAGCCGCTCGCGGTGCTGACCTTCTGCTCGCGCCTGCCGGGCAGGCGGTGGTGGAGGGTGAGGAGGACATCCTTGCCCTTCGGCGCGAGCTCGAACAGCACTTCGGTTTCCTGGCCGTTCCAGGTCCAGGTGTAGGCGAGGACGCGGTTGGGCTCGAGGCGCGTGATGCGGCCCTCGAAGCGCTTGTGCTCCGCGCCCTTGTAACGCTCGGGTGGAACCTTGTCGGACGAGAGGTTCTCGTGCGCGAAGTGCAGCTCGACGCGCCCGCCGACACGCAGGTCGAACTCGCCGCCGCAGAACCAGGTGGCGCGCTTCTTGGCATCGGTGAGGTAGCTCCACACGCGCTCGACCGGGCCGGGCAGCAGGCGCTCGAGGCGGATGGTCGAGCCGTCGACGAGACTGGCTTTCATTTCTTGCTCCTGGGAGTGGGGGGTTTCGGTTTGCGGGAGGACTCGCGTGCGGCGGCGATCGCATCCTCGGCGCGCAGCGCCGCCTCGAGGCGGTCGAGGCGCGCGCTCCAGGCCTCGCGTTCGCGCTGCATCCAGGCCGCCGCGGCGTCGAGCGGCTCCGGGTCGAGCGATAGGTAGTGGTCGCGCCCCTCGATGCGCCGGCGCACGAGGCCGGCGCGCTCGAGGATGCGGATGTGCTTCGACACCGAGTTGAGCGAGATCTCGAACGGCGCCGCGACCTCGGTGACGCGCGCCTCTCCGGCGGCGAGCCGCTTCAGGATCGAGCGGCGGGTGCC
>DASYPG010000066.1:0-16039 GCA_036006885.1 Burkholderiales bacterium
CCCCGCCGCCGACGAAGGACCAGGAGCTGCTCGCCGAGATCCGCGACCTGCTGAAGCGAAGACCGGCCTAGCGGGCCGCGGCTGCGATAAGGCCGATGCGACGCTGGCTTTCCGAGGCGGGCGCGGCCTGCCGGGCCGCGACGAAGCGGATGAAGCCGGCCGCCGGCAAGGCCGCGCTGAGCAGGTAGCCCTGCATCATGTCGCAACCCATGCGGGCAAGCACGTCCATTTCGCCCTTGTGTTCGACGCCTTCGGCAAGGACCGTCTTGCCCAATGCGTGCACCATGTCGATCGCCGCCTTGACCACCGCTTGCGTGCCGGAGCTCGTCTGGATGGTGCCGATGAAAGTGCGGTCGAGCTTCACGGTCGCCACCGGCAGGCGCTGCAGGTAGGCGAGCGCGGAATAGCCCGTACCGAAGTCGTCCAGTTCCAGCTTCACGCCCATCGCGGCCAAGGCGGCAAGGTTTGCGTCAGCGGCACCGGTATTGTCGAGGACCGCGCCTTCGGTGAGCTCGAGGCACAGGTCTGCGGCCGACAACCCAGCGCGGCGCAGCACCTCGGCTACGACCTGGTCGAAGCCCGCCTTCTGCAGCTGGCGCGCCGACACGTTCACCGACACCCGGTCGAGCTGCAGCCCGGCCTTGCGCCACGCCACGAGCTGCGCGCTTGCGGCGTCGAGCGCCCAGCGCCCGATCTCCTCGATGAAGCCGCTCGACTCGGCGAAGGCAATGAAATCGCCCGGCGGCACCGGTCCGCGTACCGGATGAACCCAGCGCAGCAGCGCCTCCGCGCCCACGATGCGACCGCTCCGCACGTCGAGCTGCGGCTGGTAGTGCAGCTCGAACTGGCCCTGCTCCAGCGCCTTGCGCAGGTCGTTGGCGAGCTGCGCGCGCCGCAGCACCTCCTCGTTCATCGAAGCCTCGAAGCACGCAAACTGCCGCCGGCCGCTTTGCTTCGCCCTGTACATCGCGAGATCCGCATGCCGTAGCAGCTCCTCCGCGCTCGAGCCGTCGTTCGGATAGATGGCGATGCCGACGCTCGCCGAAACGGACACGCCCGCCTCGCGCAGCGAGTCGGGCTTCGACAGCGTCTCGATGATGCTTCTCGCCGCGAGCGCGGCGTCGGGCGCCTCGCGCAGCTCGGTGAGCACCACCGCGAATTCATCTCCGCCGAGCCGCGCCACGATGTCCGATTTGCGCACGCATTCGCGCAGGCGCGCCGCCGTCTGGGCGAGCAGCCGGTCGCCGGCGGCATGTCCGGCGCTGTCGTTCACCGCGGCAAAGCCGTCGAGGTCGATGAACAGCACCGCGAGGATGCTGTGATCGCGCGCCGCCGCGGCTACTGCCCGCGACAAGGCATCTGCGCCGAGCAGGCGGTTGGGCAGTCCGGTGAGCGAGTCGAAATTCGCCCGGCGGTAAAGCTCCTCGTCGCGGCGCGCGGTGGCAAGCGCCACGGCGACCCGGTCTGCCAGACCGAGCAGCAACGCCACCTCTTCCTCGTTCGGATGGCGCGGCGTGTCGAAAGCGAGCACCAGCGCGCCGCCGAACTTGCTGCCCAGCATGATCGGCAGCGCGAAGAGATGAGGCTCCGGCAGCCCTTGCAGCGAGGTGACGCCGCCGGCCGCCGCCATCAGTCGCTCGCGCTCCGGCTCGGCAATGACCATCGTCGGCCGCTTGCCGGTTTCGTCCCCCGACCGGAACATCGTGAACCGGCCGGTGGAACGGCTCTTGGGCAGCAGCAGCCAGCAGCGCGCCGCCGGAACCAGCTCCGCGGCCCGCTTCAGCGCGATCGTGGCCACGGTTGCGAGATCCATGCTCGAGAGGATCACGGCATTGATCTCCGAGTGCGCCTGCATCGCGGCGAACTGGCGCCCGAGACGATCGGACATGGTATTGAATGCGTCGCCCAGGGCGCCAAACTCGTCGTCCCGAGCCGCAGGCAGGCGCGCGCTGAAGTCGCCCTTGGCAACCCGCTCGGTTGCCTCGGTGAGCTCTTTCAGCGGTTGCAGCGCGCGCCGCACCTGAATCAGCCCGAGCAGGGCCGCGACCAGCAGCCCGAGCAGAACCAGGGGCAGAACCAGCCAACCCAGCGCGTGCACCGGTGCGAGGGCATGGACCGCCGGCTGGCTGGCCACGACGGTCCAGGGCTCGACGCCGAACCGCGCGCGCAGAAAAACCTCGCGGTAACCGCTCAGGAAACGCTCGCCGCCGTCCTGCCATGCGAAATCGCCGTTCGAGCGGCTCTGGCCGCTGCGCATGGGCTCGCGTGCGAAACGGGACACGGAGCGGCCGCAATTCAGCGCCTCGCCGTCGGCAGCGAAGACGCACACGTCCGTGAGGTAGGGCAGTTGGTCGTCGGACCAGAGAAAGCCTGGATGCAGCTCGAGCGCCAGCCAGCGCGCGCCGGAGGACGAAGTAGCCTGCTGCACGAACCAGACCCCCGTCGGCGCCTGCGGCGTGCGGACCAGAACGATTTGCGGAGCGCCCGAGGCAAGGCGCCCCCAGATCGGCGCGAGCTCCGCGTCCGAGGGCACGCGAGAGGGTTGGCCGAATAGCTTGCGGGTGCCCGAAGCCTCCAGGATGGCGCCACCGCGGAAGTAGGCGTCCAGGCCCTGGACGTGCTTCAGATCGCGCGTGACCGCCAGGTCATTGCCGATCGCACGAGCGAGGGTATCGGCCACGTTCAGCCGCTCAATGAGCGACGTGCCGTAGCCGGCCGCCTGGCCGCGCAGGAAGGCGACGCGTTGAGCGACGAGCAGCTCGTGCACGCCGCTGTAGGCGATCAGCATGGTCGCCCCGAGCGGAACGAGGGCGCACGCCACGAACAGCGCCACCATCCGGCGAGTCACCCGCCCGCTGGCGGTCTTCGGCGAGGTCAAGGCGAAAAGTCCGACGCGAGCCCGACGAAGCCGCCGTCGTTCGCGCGGATCACGTCGTCCTGACTCCACTTGGCCACCAGCGGCGCGGCGCTAAGGCCATCCTTGCCGAGGCTATAGAGATCGAAGTCCGAATTGATCGGAACGAGGTTCTTGTCCTTGCGCGCGTGGCCCTTGTCCGAAGGCTTCTTGAATGCGAGATAGACGTAAGGCCTGCCCCAAGGATCGAGCTTCCCCGCGCCGATCTGCAACAGGTCGTCCGGGTAGTCGCGGTTGTCCAGCTCGAAGGCCTTGACCTGGGCAGCGATCGCGACGATATCGGTTGTCGCCTGCATGACGCGCGTGCGCTCCAGGTAACTGGAGTAGCTCGGCGCGGCGACAAGCGTCAGCACGGCCAAAATGGCGACCGCGAGCAGGACCTCGACAAGAGTGAATCCGCGCCCGGCTAAGCGATTCATGAGCTGGCATCTTGCCTATAGAACCGGGCGTCATTTGCAAATGATTGCCCGGCGCGCCAACTGCTACGGCGCCCAGCTCGCGTGCGGAATTTGGCGGCGGCGAGTGAGAAATAATGCCCGCGGTGCGGCTACTTCAGGTAGCGCTCCTGCAGCGTGCGCCGGATGAAGGCGCGCGCTTCGTCGCGGTCGAACGCGCCGCCGTCGGCGAGCTTGTCGGCGTATTCGAAGAAAGGCAGGAAGAGCTGCGCCTGGTCGACCGGCGCGCGCACGCTGAAGCGGCCTGCCTTCTGCTCGAGCTCGCGCCAGGCCGCGCGCACCTCGGCCCAGAAGGGTTCGGTGCGCGTGTAGTACTTCTCGCCCTCGGCGAAATCGTGCTCGCGAATGCGCTCGTAGCGCGCCACGCCGTACTCGCGGGCGAGATAGCGCCGGTCCGCCAGCAAGAGCTTGAGGTTGTTCTCCTCCTGCACCCAGCCCTGCGGCGTGATCGTGTGGCGGTTGGTGCCGACCAGCACGTCGTAATCCTTGCGCACGCTGAACTCGCGCCGCGGCAGCGGCCGCCAGGTCTCGTCGCTCACCCATGTGGAGATGCCGTCGCTGTGCTCCCATCTCCCGCGCGCCGCGTAGCGCGGCGAATCGTCTACCTGCAGCACGCTCTGAACCCAGGCGCCGCGGCGCTCGGCCGCCGGCACCGCGCGGCGCGCCCAGGTATTGGCGCCCTCGTAGGCAAGGAGCGACTCCGCCTCATAGCGCCATTCCTGGCGCCAGTGCGGCACCACCACCGGCTCGGACAGCTTGCCGTCCGCGCTCTGCATGCGCATCACCAGGACGTGCTGGAGCGCAACGAAATCCGGCCGGTCCTCGGCGACGAACACGTACTCGGTGCCCCAGCTCTGGTAGGGCGCGTCGGTCTTGAGCTTCGGATCGAAGCGCACCACCTCGAGGAAATCGAAGCTCACCCGGTACGGGCCCGCCATCGCGAGGATCGCGCGCCGGTCGCGCTCCTGCGTGCTGAGGCCCGCCTCCTGCAGGCGCCGCCACGCCTCGCGCGGCGCGGTGTCGAGCACCACCGGCGCCCCGTGCGTGCTGCCGCCGCGCGGCTTGAGCGCCTTCTCGCCGAGCGGCCAGGCGAAGGTGAACTGGCTCGGCTCCTGGGCCTGCGCGGCCGCGCCCATAGCGACGAGCCCCACTGCCATCCATACCCGCAATCTCATGTTTCGCTCCGCATGCGCCAGACACTTGCTTCTACTATAGAGCTTCTGGAGGGGAGACCTTGAACCCATGACGCTTCCTGCGCGTGATTAGGCCGACGGCGCCGAAGACGATCGCGCTCGCGCTCCTGGGCGTCGTTTCCCTGCTCGGTCCGCTCGTCGAAATGATGGTAACGGGCCAGGTCGAGGCCCTGAGCAAGTTCGACCTCGCGACCACCATCGTCTCGATCCCGCTCATCTTCTGGTGGTACCACGTCGACAAGCGCGAGCACGATTACCAGGCAGGCCCGCTCATGAACGGCGGCATCGTCGCGGTGGCGATCGTGGCGCTGCCGATCTATTTCGTGCGCACGCGGGGCTGGAAGCGGGGCGCCGTCGCGACGCTGTTGGCGTTGGGCATCTTCGCGATCCTTCTCGGATTGAGCGAGCTGGGCGAGTGGATCGGCGCGCTCTTCACGCCCTGACGCGGGTCACTGCCCGCGCCCCTCGCGAAAAGGTGCTCAAGGCCTAGCGGCACCCTCGCGGCGCGGGTAGCATCGTCCCGTACCAATCACGGAGGGACCCATGTCAGCACGTTCAATGCTCGTCGCGCTCGCGCTCGCAGTTTCGGCTTGCGCGCCTACTCCGCCGCCCGCCCTCTCGCAGGCCGAGGTCCAGGACTTCGTCAAGGCGTATGTCGCCGCCTACAACGACGGCGACGACTCCAAGCTGATGGGAATGATCCAGCACGATGCGGCGGCCTCGTCCATCATTTCCGGGAGACTCTCCCGCGGATGGGACGCGATCAGCACCTCCTCTTCCGAGAACCTCAGCGCCCTCGCGCGCGTCTCGGTCTCCGTCGGCGCGGTCGACGTGACGCCGCTCGCGGCGGATTCCGCGCTCGCGGTCGCCCCGATGGTGCTGAACGCGGAACGATTTCCCCAGGACGGCAGCGGCAAGCTCGTTTCCACCGACTTTCCCGGCGCGCTGACGATGGTCGTCAAGCGCACCCCGGAGGGCCTGCGCCTGATCCACGAGCACTACAGCGTGCGCGCGCCCGCATCGGCCAAAGGCGCCTGAGATTCGGCAAGGCGCGCAGATCTTCATCGCCGTTCTCGCTCTGGCCGGCTGCGCCACCGACAAGCAGCACCAAACATGATCAAACGCGCGGTCGCGGCTCTGCTGGTCTTTGTCCTGGGCGCCGCCGCGCGGGCGAACGAACCTTGCGCGCCGCCGCCTGCCGCGGCGAGATACGCCGGGCCGCTCATCGACGCCATGGCGCAGATCGAGTCCGGAATGTCAGGCACCGTGTCGGACGCTATGAGCAAGTCCGGCGTCGAGCGCATGGCGCTCTTCGCACGCCAGCACCACAAGCGCAACGGCGAGGCGGGCGTCCTGTCGCTGAAGAGCCGTTTCCCGCAGCGCTTTCTCCTCGGCACGCCCAAGTCGTTCAGCGAGCGCGGCGACCTGAGCGACGGTTTCGTGGAGCAGACGCTCTACCATCTCAAGGATGAGCGCTTTCAGTTCGTCGGCGAGCTCCTGTTCGCCCACGCGGACAAGATCCGCGGCGAGCAGACGCTCGAAGGCGAGCGCTACGTGGCGCCCGAGGGCAAGAACGTCGCCAGGCTGCTCTCCGAAGTGGAGCGGCGCGGGGTGCCGGTGATGCTGCACTGGGAGGTCTACGACTGGAAACGCGACTGGCCCGCCTTCCACGCCTTGTACATGCGCTTTCCCGCGGTGATCTTCATATGGCCGCATGCCGGCTTCGCTTCGCACGAGCAGGTCGCTACCGTCATGTCGTCACATGACAACGTGATGGTCACGCTGTCGAAAAAGGAAAAGCCTATCGGCTCGCTCTCCGGCGAGGAGAAGAGAGAAATGCTGGGTGAAGCGGTGGTGGACACCTGCGGCACGCTGCGCCGCGAGTGGCGCGATCTCCTTGCCCGCTACCCCGAGCGCTTCATGTTCGCCACCGACGCCCACAGGCAACACCGCTGGACGAAGTACGACCAAGTGGTGGAGCAGTGGCGGCTCATTCTCGGCCAGCTGCCCGACCCGCTTGCCCAGGCGCTTGCTTGGCGCAACGCCGAGCGCGTCTACGGCGCGGCGCGATAGCCGACCGACGACGAGAAGTGCGCGCTCGGTACGATGTACTCTATCGGATGAAACCACAGACGTAGGCAAGGCCTAGAACGGAGGAAAACAAACATGGAAAAATCCCGCCTTTTGTTCACGCTCGCAGCTGCGCTCGTGGCGCTGGGCGCCTCAGCGGCCGACTATCCCGCCCCGCAGGAGGGCAGCTGGGTGGTGCGCGACTTCCGCTTCCACACCGGCGAAACGCTGCCGGAGCTTCGGCTGCACTACACCACGGTGGGGGCGCGCACAGGCGAGCCGGTCCTGATCCTGCACGGTACCACCGGGGCGGGGACGGGTTTCCTCACGCCGGCCTTCGCGGGCGAGCTGTTCGGCGCCGGGCAGCCGCTCGACGCCAGCCGCTACTACATCATCCTCCCCGACGCGATCGGCACCGGCAAATCGACTAAGCCTTCGGACGGGCT
Organism: Burkholderiales bacterium; assembly: GCA_036006885.1. Taxonomy (GTDB): domain Bacteria; phylum Pseudomonadota; class Gammaproteobacteria; order Burkholderiales; family SG8-39; genus SCGC-AG-212-J23. The sequence goes on from DASYPG010000066.1 coordinate 7,079, forward strand.
GCGCACGCGCTTCCCGAAGTACAACTACGACGATATGGTCGATGCGCAGTCCCGCCTGGTGCGTGAGCACCTCGGCGTGCGCCACCTGCGTCTCGTGATCGGCAACTCGATGGGCGGCATGCAAACCTGGATCTGGGCGCAGAAGTACCCGGACTTTATGGACGTCGCGGTGCCGATGGCCTCGCTTCCCACCGAGATGTCGGGCCGCAACTGGATGATGCGGCGCCTGCTCATCGAGTCCATTCGCAACGACCCCGAGTGGATGAACGGCCAGTACACCAAGCAGCCGCGCGGCTTTCACCTTGCCTCGGTCTTCTTCGCCACCGGGACCAGCGGCGGAAATCAGGGCCTGTTCAAGAACGCCCCGACGCGCGAGAAGGCCGATCAGATCCTCCAGCAGCGCCTCAGCGCGCCCTTCCGCGGCGACGCCAACGACCACCTGTACCAGTGGGAATCGTCGCGCGACTACAACCCCTCGCCCGGCCTCGAGCGCATCAGCGCAGTGCTGCTTGCCATCAACTCGGCCGACGACGAGCGCAACCCGCCCGAGCTTGGGGTGCTCGACCGCGAGATCAAGCGCGTCAAGAACGGACGCGTCTTTGTGATCCCCGCGAGCAGCGAGACCGCCGGCCACGGCACCACCGGGCAGGCGAAATTCTGGAAGCAGGAGCTCGCCGAGGTGCTGCAAAGCGCTCCACGCCGCGGCCAGTAATTGGCTACGGAATACGCGGCGAGCGAGCCCGCACGCGAGGAAATCGACGCCCTCAAGGGGCCCACGCTGCTCGAATTCGGCAGTCCCTGGTGCGGCTGGTGCCGGCGCGCGCAGCCGCTCATCGCCGACGCCCTTGCCGCGCATCCCGCGGTGCGCCACATCAAGATCGCCGATGCGAGCGGCCGCCGCCTCGGGCGCTCGTCGGCGTGAAGCTCTGGCCGACGCTCGTGTTCATGCGCGACGGCAAGGAAACGGCTCGCCTGGTGCGGCCCGACGGCGCCGCTGCAATCCGCCACGCGCTCGTCCGCGTCGACCTCTGAGGCGTCTTCTGTAGCAACGGAGTATGTAATTAGAGTACATACTCTCGCAACGGCGGCATACCGTAGTCAAAATTCCCCTACAGACTGAGTAGCAGGGGTTTTGGCAAGATTCCGGTGTGGCTCAAAATAACTTGGCTCAAAACAACTTCCCCGTGTTGATGGACATTCCACGGCCGCTGGCAGCCGACTGGCTGGTGGGCGGCGGCGAGATGGGCGAGCGCATCCGCGCCGACGACTGGTCGCGCAGTTCCCTCGGCCCGATCGAAAGCTGGCCCCAGAGCCTGCGCAGCGCCCTCAGCATCTGCCTCGGATCGCGTTTCCCGATCGTGCTCTACTGGGGCGCGGAGCGCACCGTCCTCTACAACGACGCGTACGCCGAGATCCTCGGCAAGAAGCATCCGTGGGCGCTCGGCCGGCCGTGCCGCGAAGTATGGTCAGAGATCTGGGGCTTGATCGCGCCGATGCTCGACGGCGTGGTGGCGAGCGGGAAAGCCACGTGGTCGGACGATCAGCTGCTTCTCCTCGAACGGCGCGGCTACCCGGAGGAGTGCTATTTCTCTTTCTCGTTCAGCCCGGTCCGAGGCGCGAACGGGGTCGAAGGCGTCTTTACCGCCGTGATTGAAACCACCCGCCGGGTGCTGGGCGAACGGCGTTTGCGCACTCTGCGCGATCTCGGCTCGCGCGCGGCGCTCGCAAAAGGCGAGGAGGACGCGTGGCGCGCCGCGGCTGCCACCGCCCGGGACAATCCCGCCGACCTGTCGTTCGCGCTGCTGTACCGCGCCGAGGCTGAAGGGTCGGTTGCACGCCTCGTCGCGGCTCATGGCTTCGAAGAGCCCCCATCGGCGATCCAACTGCCGTGCGAAAGCTTCGCAGGCGCGCACGTGCTCCCGGTTGCGCGGCCCGGCGCAGTCCCCTACGGGTACCTCGTTGCCGGGATCGGCTCACGGCACACGCTCGACGACGAGTACCGGGGATTCCTTGCGCTCGTCGCCGATCACGTGGCGACCGGGATCGCCAACGCCCGCGCCTACGAAGACGAACGTAAGCGCGCCGCGGCGCTCGCCGAGCTCGACCGCGCGAAGACCGCGTTCTTCAGCAACGTGAGCCACGAGTTCCGCACCCCGCTCACGCTGATGCTCGGTCCGCTCGAAGAGCTGCAGGCGTCGGCCGCCGCGCTGCCCGGCGAAAGCCGCGCGCTCATCGATGCTGCGCAGCGGAACGGCCAGCGCCTGCTGAAGCTCGTCAACACGCTGCTCGACTTCGCCCGCATCGAAGCCGGACGCGCGCAGGCGTCGTACGAGCCCACCGACCTTGCGGCCCTCACCGCCGACCTCGCGAGCAACTTCCGCGCGGCGTGCGAGCGCGCGGGACTGCGCCTCGCGGTGGAATGCCCGCCGCTCGGCGAGGCCGCCTGCGTCGACCGGGAGATGTGGGAGAAGATCGTCCTCAACCTGGTTTCGAACGCCTTCAAGTTCACGCTCGCCGGAACGATCGAGGTTGCCCTGAAGGAGACCGAAAGGCACTTCCAGCTCGCGGTGAGCGACACCGGAAGCGGCATTCCGGCCGAGGAGCTGCCGCACATGTTCGAGCGCTTCCACCGCGTGCAGGCCGCGCGCGGCCGCAGCCACGAGGGGAGCGGCATCGGGCTTGCGCTGGTGAGCGAGCTGGTGAAGCTCCACGGCGGATCGATCGCCGTGGAAAGCGCACCAAACGAGGGTTCCATCTTCACGGTGGCGCTGCCGAAGGGCAGCGCCCATCTTCCGGCCGAGCGCGTCAAGGCGCCGCGCGAAGCCGCCGCCTCCACCGCCGCGCGTGCCGGGGCGTACGTCGCCGAGGCGCTGGGCTGGCTGCCCCAGGTTCAGGCGGCGCCAAACCGTCCGCAGGGCGCGCCGCGCGTGCTTCTGGCCGACGACAACGCCGACCTGCGCGAGTACGCGCGCCGGCTGCTGAACGAGCACTACGACGTCGAAGCGGTCCCCGACGGCCGCGCCGCGCTGGCGGCGGCGCGCGCGCGCCGTCCCGAGCTCGTCATCTCCGACGTGATGATGCCCCAGCTCGACGGCTTCGGCCTCATTCGCGAGCTGCGCGCAGACCCCGAGCTCGCCGCGATCCCGGTGATCCTGCTGTCGGCGCGCGCGGGCGAGGACGCGCGCCTCGAGGGATTGGAAAAAGGGGCCGACGACTACCTGGTGAAGCCCTTCAGTCCGCGCGAGCTGCTGGTGCGCGCCGGCGCGCTGGTGAAGTCGGCCGAGCTGTACCGCTGGGCGAACGAGGCACGCGCGCAGTTCCAGACCCTGCTGAACGAGGCCCCGCTGGGCGTGTACCTCGTCGACCAGGACTTCCGCATCGCCGCAGTGAACCCGGTCGCGGCCCCGGCGTTCGGGGACATTCCCGGCCTGATCGGGCGCGACTTCGACGAGGTGATCCACATCCTCTGGCCGAAGGCGCACGCGGACGAGATCGTGCGGATCTTCCGCCGCACGCTCGAGACCGGCGAGCCGCACATCGAGCCCGAGCACATCGAGCAGCGCCTGGACCGCGGAGTCACGGAGTATTACGAATGGCGGGTGAGCCGCATCCCGCTTCCCGGGAACCGGCGCGGCGTGGTGTGCTATTTCCGCGACATCTCCGCGGCGGTGCTCGTGCGCGAAGCGCTGCGCGATGTCGACAGCCGCAAGGACGAGTTTCTCGCCACGCTTGCGCACGAGCTGCGCAACCCGCTCGCGCCGCTGCGCAGCTCGCTCGACGTGCTCGGCATCGCCGCGGCGCAGGGCGCTGCGCCGGGGCCGGCGCTCGAGATCATGGGGCGGCAGCTTTCCCATCTCGTGCGCCTGGTCGACGATTTGATGGAGCTCTCGCGCATCACCCGTGGCAATTTCGAGCTGCGCAAGGAGCCGGTGCGGCTCGACGCGGCGCTGCGCAGCGCGGTCGAGGCGTGCGAGCCGCTGATCCGTGCCGGCGGGCACCGCCTCAATGTCTCGCTGCCTCCCGACCCGATCGTGCTCGACGCCGACCCGGTGCGCCTCGCACAGATATTCGGCAACCTCATCAACAACGCCGCCAAGTACTCCGAGCGCGGGGGCACGATCAGCGTCGAGGTGCGCGCCAAAGGGCTCGAGGCAGTGGCGAGCGTGAGCGACACGGGGGACGGCATCGCTCCCGAGTCCCTGCCCCAGCTCTTCAAGATGTTCTTCCGCGGCAGCCAGAGCGTGCTACGCAACCAGAGCGGGCTCGGAATCGGCCTGCCGCTCGTGCGCCGCCTGGTGGAGATGCACGGCGGCCGCATCGAAGCCGAAAGCGAAGGTCCCGGCATGGGCAGCCGGTTCACGGTGCACCTGCCGCTGAACCCGGCGCTGCAGCCCGCGCCCGCGGCGATCAAGCTCGAGCAGCCCGCGCTCGCCCCGATGACCATCCTCGTCGTCGACGACAACCAGGACGCCGCCGAGAGCATGCGCCTGCTCCTGCGGCAGGTCGGCGCCGAGGTGCGCGTGGCGCACGACGGGCCGCAGGCGCTCGCCGCGTTCGACGCATGCCGCCCCCGCATGGTGCTGCTCGATATCGGCATGCCCGGCATGGACGGCTACGAGGTCGCCCGGCGCCTGCGCGCCTCGCCCTACGCCGGGCAGGCCTCGCTCGTCGCGCTCACCGGCTGGGGCCAGGACGAGGACAAGAAGCGCGTGCGCGAGGCGGGCTTCGACCACCACCTGGTCAAGCCCGCCGACCTCGGCACGCTACAGTCGCTCATCACCTCGATCCAGGCCGAGCGGCACTGAAGCCTTCAGCAGGCGCAGCGCCTGCAGCGTCGCGCCGATGAGGAAGATCACGAAGAACACGCCGATGATCGGCTGCGCCTTGGGATCGTCGGCGTTCGCGAGATAGGGCGCGCCGGCTGGCAGCCGCGTCAGGGTCTCGACCGTCGCCGGGATGAAATGGAGGAAAAGAGCGAGCGAAAAGCCGAGCGTCCCGACATAGGCAGGTGATGACCGTGCCCCAGAAGAACACCGATCAAAGCCCGCAGGCATCCCAGGGCGCGGGCGGAACCGCCGCAACCACTAGGCCTTGACCAGGAGCGCCACCGGAAAGCGGGCGAGCAGCGCAGCGACTTGCAGCCTTTCGGCGAGACGGTGCCTCTCGGCCGTCATCACGTCGACGAATTCGCCTCGAAGATCCTCCGGCAGCGAGATCCCCGCCTCGCCCCAAACGGGTCCGCCGACCGGCGCCGCATCCTCGGCGCGCAGCAGGCCGGCGAAGAGCCGCGGCGCCACGGCGATGAGCGCGTTGCCGTTGCGCCGGAGCGCGAAGGCGATGATGTTGTCCTCGCGGCCGAAGTCGGCGTAGAGCGGCACGTAGCGGCCGCCGTGGAAGAGTCCAGGATGCGCTCGCCGTACCGCAAGGCCCTTGCGGATGACGTGCAGCTTCGCCCGACCATCCGAAAGCGACTGCAGGAGCTCCGCAGGGTCCGTAACGTTTTCGTTTTCGTCCAGATATCTTTTTCTCAAGGCGTAATCCACAGGCCGGCGGTTGTCCGGGTCGACCAGGCTGAAGTCGAAGAGCTCGGTTCCCTGGTAGTAATCGGCCACGCCGGGAGACGCCACCTTGAGCAGCGCCTGCGAGAGCGACACGAGCATGCCCAGGCGCGCGATGCGCGGCACCGCGTCGTTCACCTCCTTCACGAACGCCGGGCTTTCGAGCGACTGGGTCACGAAGCGCTCGAGCGCCGCTTCGTAGTCGGGGTCGGGGTTGATCCAGCTCGTGCGCAGCTTCGCTTCGCGCACCGCTTTCAGCATGTAGGCCTTCAGCCGCTCTTTCAGCACGACCAATTCATTCACTGAAGGAGTCGTGTGGGGCCAGATTGCGATGAGGGCTTGATAGAAGTGGTATTCGTCGGCGCGCGACGGAAGGCTCTCGCCCGAGACTTCGGTGCGGCGGCTGCGGTTCGCGAGGTGCCAGCGGCGCAGGAGCAAGAGCCAGGTCGAGCTCATCTCGGAGAGCACGCCCAGGCGGGCGCGCGCATCCTCCGAGCGCTTGGTATCGTGGGTCGAGCTGCCGAGCATCGTATGGGGCCAGTGCTTCGCCCGGTCCTCGCTCGCCGCGTGGAACGCTTTCAGCGAGAAGCCGAAGTGGCGCGGATCGTTGCCCACCTCGTTGAGCGCGATCAGCCGGTGGTAGCGGTAGAACGCGGTGTCCTCGACCCCTTTCGCCACCACCGGCGCGGTGAGCTGCTGGAAGCGCATCGCGAACTCGAGCATCTGGCGCCGGCGCGCGCCGCCCGCGGGCGCCGCCTCGAGCGAGAGCACGCTCCTCACGAAGTCGAACACGCTCGGGTCGGCGATGCGGCTGGCGCGGCGCGCCGCCTTCACCGCCCAGTCGATGTAGCGCCGGTCGGTCTCGGACACGCCGCGCTCGGTGACGTAGGTGCGGTACACGGGAAAAAGCGCCGCGATCTCGGCGAGCGCCCTGCGCAGCCCGCTCTCGGTGTGGTCGTGCGTGCGGCGGTTGCCCGCGGCGATGCGCGCGAGGCGCTGCGCCAGGCCGGCGAGCTCCGCGGCGAGCGTGGTGCTCATGATGAGCAGGCGGCTGTAGCGCGAGAGCTCGTCGAAGGACGCGCGCTCGCCGGTGAAGCGCTGGTAGATGCGCTCGAAGCGTTCGCCCGCCGCCTGGTCGATGAAGACCCCGGTCAGCAGGTTGACGTAGCGGTAGCCGGTGGTGCCATGCACCTTCCAGTGGCGCGGCAGCGCCTCGTAATCGGCGAGGATCTTCTCGACCACGACCCAGGACCGCTCGCCGAGCGACTGCAGGCGCTCGAAGTACTGCTCCGGGTCGGACAGCCCGTCCGGATGGTCGATGCGCAGGCCGTCGACCCCGGGCTCGGCCGCGAGCCTGCGGATGAGCGCGTGCGTGGCATCGAACACCGCCTTATCCTCGGCGCGCAGGGCGGCGAGCTCGGCGATCTCGAAGAAGCGCCGGTAGTTGATCTCGTCTGAGGCGACGCGCCAGAACGCGAGCCGGTAGTGCTGCTTCTCGAGGAGGCGATGCAGCGCGAGCGCATCCTTGGTCGGCCTCAGATTGCGCGCGCTCTTTTGGCTGAGCGGAAAGCTCTGATCGTAGTAGGTGACGCGCCACGGCCCTTTTCTGCCCTGGCGCGAGAGCTTGATCTCTCCTTCCTCGAGGGCCTCGCCGTAGTGCCGGCCCAGCACCGGCAGCAGAAGGCGCCCGCCGCCGCGCCGCCAGTCGATGTCGAAGAACTTGGCGTACGGGGAGGCGCGGCCTTTCTCGAGCACGTCCTGCCACCAGGGGTTGTCGCCGTGCAGCACGTCCATGTGATTCGGCACGACGTCGATCACCAGGCCCATGCCGTGGCGCCTCAGCGTATCGATCAGCTTCCGCAGATCGGCTTCACTGCCGATTTCGGGATTGATCCTGCCGTGGTCGACCACGTCGTAGCCGTGCACGCTGCCCGGGCGAGCCTTGAGAAACGGCGACGCATAGACGTGGCTTACGCCGAGCTGCGCAAGGTAGGGCACCAGGGCGGTCGCATCGGCGAAGCGAAAGCCCTTGTGCAGCTGCAGGCGGTAGGTTGCGACGGGCACCCGCTTCGGTCCGGACGAAGCGCCCTGTTTCGTCACGGACCGTTCCGCCATGCTGGCGGCCAGCCGCTGCATCCGCGGATCGGGCTTCCAGCGCTCGAGGCTCACCGGAAGCTTGCGCCGCCAGTTCGGATGCTCGTCGACCGTGCCCGGGACGTTCGCCTGCTCGACGAGCTCGAACACGTCCTCGGGCTGCACCATCAGCAGCTTGCACGGCGTGCGCGCGAGAAAGGCATGCGCGCCGGCCGCCGAGGTGTCGACCCCTTCGCGCTCCAGTGCCACGCGCAGGCGCGCCTTGTCCTGCCCCCTCTGCGCTTGTTCCTTTTCGAAATCGACGCTCAGGCCGAACTTCGCGCGCAGCGCGAGATCGTGCCCTTCCCAGAATCCGCGCCAGGTCGGCAGGTCGTGCGTGCTCACGCAGGTAAGCGCCTCGCGCGGATACGCGGCAGGAGCGCGGTACGAGCCGTCGGCCTCCTTCTCGAAGAACAGCGGCCGGTACGAAAGCACTCCCGCGTCATTGAGCGCCATGCGCAGCTCCGCGGTCACGGTCCCAAGGTCCTCGCCGATCACCATGCAGCGGTTGCGGCGGCTCTCCTGCGCAAGCAACCCCAGCAGATCCTCGAGCGGGTAGTGGACGTAGCCGCCCTTGTCCGCCTTGTTCCCCGACGGAATCCAGTACAGGCGCGCGAGCGCCATCACGTGATCGAGGCGCAGCGCCCCACCCTGCGGCATGTTGGCGCGCAGCAGATCCACGAACGGGCGGTAGCCCGCGGCGCGCAGCGCTCGCGGCGAATACGGCGGCAACCCCCAGTCCTGCCCGCGCGGATTGAACTCGTCTGGCGGGGCTCCGATCGACGCCCCTGTAGCGTAAGCGGCGCGGTCCGACCAGACCTCGGCGCCGCCGCGGTCGGCGCCGAGGGCGAGGTCGAAATACAGGCCCACCGGCATGCCGAGCTCCTGCGCGCGCCGCTGCACCAGGTCGAGCTGCTGCCGCGCATTCCATTGCAGGTAGGCGTAAAACTCGACCCGCTGCGCCTTGCGTTTGGCAAAGCTGTGCACTTGGGGTGAATCCGGTGTCTGAAATTCATTCGGCCAGCTCTGCCAGCCGCCGCTGCCGAGCGCCTCGCGCAATGACTCGTAGAGCGCGTAGTCGCGCAGCTCCTTCGAGCTCTTCGCATGCCACTCGGCGAAGCGACGGCGCCGCGCGCGGTCCTTGCGGAAGCAGGCGTAGAGCAGCTCGAGCACCTCGTGCTTCGCGGCGCGCACGCCGTCGTAGTCGACGAGCTCGGCCTTTCTGAGCTGGAGGAGACGCGCGAGAAATGCGCGCGATTGCGTGAGGCGC
>DASYPG010000067.1:0-5531 GCA_036006885.1 Burkholderiales bacterium
CTGCCCGAGGTTGCGCAGTACATGCTCGACGTGAACCATTGGTTCGATCCCAACAACGCGAAGGCGCAGGCGATGAAAAAGCGCGTCGAGGCGAAGGGCGATCTCTTCACCTTCGAGGTCTACCTCTCCTATAACGCGGTCAAGTTCCTGGCCGACGCCCTCGAGCGGGCACGCTCGGCCGACAAGGAGAAGCTGATCGCCGCGCTCGAGTCGTCCACCTGGTCGGACCACTTCATGCCCTACGGACCGACGCGATTCGTGAACGGCCAGAACCAGGGCGGCAAGCCGGTCATGCTGCAGGCGACCAGGAGCGACATCGAAGTGGTATGGCCGAGCCAGTTCGCCTCGGCCAAGCCGGTGTTCCCCAGGCCCAGGTTCGGCTAGCCCGGCCGGCGGCGCCTTGGACGCCACCATCCTCGGCGCCGCGGCCATCAACGGGCTGCTGCTCGGCGGCAGCTACGCACTCGTCGCGGTGGGCCTCACGCTGATATACGGCGTGCTGCACATCATCAACTTCGCCCACGGCAGCCTGCTGATGCTTGCCATGTACGGCGTGTACTTCCTGTTGACGAAGGCGCACGTCGATCCGTACGCGGCGCTGCCGGCGATGATCGCGGCGATGTTCGCAGCCGGCTACATCCTGTACCGCGCGCTGATCGGGCGCTTCAGCCACGGCCGCGACGAGAACATCCTGCTGATCACGCTGGGCCTCTCGATCGTGCTGGAGAACGCGGCGCTGTTCTTCTTCAAGGGCGATTCGCTCAATATCAGCGTCGCGTACTCCGATCGCATGATCGAGCTCGGGCCGGCGCTGGTCCCCCTGCCGAAGCTCGTGTCGTTCCTCGCGTCGCTGGTGCTTTGCGGCGCGCTCGCGCTGTTCATCCGGCGCACCGACCTCGGCAAGGCGATCCGCGCGGTCGCGAAGGAGCGCCACGGTGCGCGCCTGGTCGGTATCGACGTCGAGCGGGTCTTTGCGATCTCCTACGGCATCGGCATCGCCTGCCTGGGGGCGGCCGCCTGCCTGCTGATGCCCTCGTTCTACGTCTCGCCCACGGTGGGACACCTCTTCGTGATCGTCGCCTTTACCATCGTGGTGCTCGGCGGAATGGGCAGCTTCGTCGGCGCGCTGGTCGGCGCGCTGATCATCGGCCTGACCGAGTCGCTGAGCGGCCTGTTCCTCGGCGAGGCGCTCGGCCAGATCGGCATCTCGGCGATCTTCATCCTCATCCTGCTTTTCCGCCCCACCGGGTTGTTTTCGAGATGAGCCGCCTCTCCCCCGGGATCGTCTCGCCGCTCATTCTTCTTGGGGCAGTGCTCCTGTATCCGCTCGTGTTCCGGTCGAATTTCGCCGTCAACCTCGGCGTGCTGGTGCTGTTCTTAACCGTGCTCGGACAGTCCTGGAACATCGCCGGCGGCTTTGCCGGCCAGCTCTCGTTCGGCCACGCGGTGTTCTTCGGCGTCGGCGCCTACGCGTCTTCGATCCTGCAGCTCAAGCTCGGCGCGCAGCCGTGGCTCGGCCTGCCCGCGGCGGCGCTCGCCGGAGCGCTGGTCGGCACGCTGATCGCCGCGCTCTCGTTCCATGCCGGGCTGCGCGGCTCCTACTTCGCGCTCATTACGCTCGCCTTCGCCGAAGCCTTCCGCATCCTGGCCAATGCGGTCGGATTCACCGGCGGTGGCGTCGGCCTGCTGGTGCCGCTCAAGCCCGGGTTCGCCAGCTTCCAGCTCGAGCGCATCGGCTTTTACTACCTGATCGCGGCGCTGGCGGCGGTGTCGGTCGGCGTCGCGATCTGGCTCACGCGCTCGCGCTTCGGCGCGCGCCTCGCCGCGATCCGGGAAAACGAGGACGCGGCGCGCGCGCTCGGCATCGACACCTTCCGCGAGAAGGTGAAGGTGATGGCGCTGTCCGGCGCGCTCGCCGGCGCGGGCGGCTGCTTCTACGCGCAGTATTTTCTCTACATCGACCCTTCGGTCGCCTTCGGCGTCGACAAATCCGTCGAGATGCTGCTGGTCGCGATGATCGGCGGCGCGGGGACCGTGTATGGGCCGCTGATCGGCGCCTTTCTGCTCACGCTGATCGGAGAGTCCACGCGCGAGCTGACCGAGGCGCAAGGGCTCTCGCTCATTCTCTATGGGGCTCTGCTGATCCTGATCATCGGCTTCCTGCCGAACGGCCTGATCGATCTGCTCAGGTGGAGGCGGCGGCGTGCTTGAGGTCCGCGGCCTGACCAAAATCTTCGGCGGCCTGCGCGCGCTCGACGGCGCGGCACTGGAGGTCGCCGAAGGCTCGATCGCCGCGCTGATTGGCCCGAACGGAGCGGGGAAGACCACGCTGTTCGCCGCGCTGACCGGCTTCGTCGTTCCCGACTCGGGAAGCGTGCGCTTCCTCGGCCAGGACGTGACGGGCCGCCGGCCGCATGCCATCTGCCGCCAGGGCATGGTGCGCACGTTCCAGCTCACGCAGCCGTTCGCGCGTCTCACCGTGCGCGAGAACATCATGGTCGGCGCCTACCTGCATACCGCCGAGCGCGCGCTCGCCGCCGAGCACGCCGAGGCGGTCGCGCGCCGGGTCGGGATGGGCGAGCTGCTCGACCGGACCGCGGCCGGCCTGACGGTGGCGGCGCGCAAGCGCATGGAGCTCGCGCGCGCGCTAGCCACCCAGCCGCGGCTCCTCCTGCTGGACGAGGTGATGGCGGGACTCAACCCGTCGGAGATCGGCGAGCTGATGCCGCTGGTGCGGGCGATCCGCGACAGCGGGGTGACGGTGTTCCTGATCGAGCACGTGATGCAGGCGGTCATGAGCCTCGCGGAGCGCGTGCACGTGCTGTCCTACGGCCGGGTCATCGCCCAAGGGACGCCGCGCGAGGTGGCGGCCGATCCGCGGGTGGTCGAAGCCTATCTCGGCCGCGGCGCAGCGCAGCGCCTGGCAGGGGGCGCGCATGCTTGAGGTGCGCGGGCTGCGCGCCGGGTACGGCGAGGTCGAGGTGCTGCACGGCGTCGACATCGACGTCGCCGAGGGCGAGGTCGTGGCGGTGCTTGGAAGCAACGGCGTCGGCAAGTCGACCCTGAACCACAACCTGAGCGGCCTGCACCGGCCCTTCGCCGGCACCATCCGATTCTGCGGTGCGGACATCGCCGGCGCCAATCCGGCGCACATTGTCGAGCTCGGGCTGATCCAGGTGCCGGAGGGAAGGCGCGTATTCCCCGATCTGTCGGTGCTCGAGAACCTCGAGCTCGGCAGCTACCGCCGCGGCAGGGCGCGCCGCGCGCAGAACCTCGAGCGCGTTGCGAGCGTGTTCCCGCGCCTGCGAGAGCGCTTCGGCCAGCGCGCGGCGACGCTGTCGGGCGGGGAGCAGCAAATGCTCGCCATCGGCCGCGGCCTGATGTCGGAACCGCGGCTGCTGATCCTCGACGAGCCCTCGCTCGGCCTCTCGCCGATCATGGTGGAGGAGATGTTCGCGCTCGTCGCCGAGCTCAACCGGCAGGGGCTGAGCATCCTGCTGATCGAGCAGAACGCGGTCCAGTCGCTCGAAGCTGCGCATCGCGCCTACCTCATCGAGCACGGCGCGGTGGCGCTGTCCGGGCCGGCGCGCGAGCTCGGCGCCAACCCGCAGCTGCGCTCGCGCTATCTCGGGCTCTAGGCCACGTCCTGGATCTGCTTGAAGGTGCCGGGCCCCAGGATCTCGTTCGCGAGGCGCTCGACCACCGGGTCGGTCATCTTGCGCAGCTCCTTCGCGTCGAGCGCGACCACCGAGTCCTTGCCGTGGATCTCGGCCCACTTCCTGAAGTCGCCCTCGAGGCGCTCGGTCAGCACCGGGTACCACTTCTTCGCCTCGAGCTCGAAGAACAGCTCCTGCATCATCTTGCGCTGCTCGGGCTTGAAGCGGTTCCAGGTGCGCTGCGCGATGACCACCTTGTCGAAGCCCAGGCCGAACTCGTTGCGTACCCAGTACTTCACCACCTCGAAGTACTTCATGGTCATCATCAGGGTGTTGAGGTTGACCTGGCCGTCGACCACGCCCTGCTGCAGCGCGCTGTAGACTTCGTTGAAGGCCATGGGCACGGCGTTCGCGCCGATCGCCTTGATGCTCTCGATGATGCCCTCGAGCGGTCCGCCGCGGATCTTCTTGCTGCGCAGGTCGCCCCAGCCGCCGAGCGGCGCCTTGGTCTGGATGCCGAAGGATCCGGCGCGTCCCAGGCCGAGGAGCTGCACCTTGTATTTGGCTTCCAGCGCCTGCTGCAGCTTCGGCCGCAGCGGCCCGTTCACCACGCGCGCCGCATGGCCGTAGTCGCGGAAGAGATTCGCGGCGTAGAACAGATCGAACTCGCGCATGCCGGTGTAGGCGCCGTGGTAGCCGTCGAGCGTGCCGAGCGCCACGCCGTTCAGCAGCGTCTGCTCGCCGCCCAGCGTACCCCAGAAGGTCTCGCACACGATCTCGCCGTTGGTGCGATTGCGCACCTCGTCCCAGAACTCGGTCATCACGATGTTGGCGAGATAGCCGGCGTTGCTTGCGTTCGAGTAGCGCAGCTTGACCTGGGCGCGCGCGGGCTTCGACAGGCCGACCTGCGACACGATGGCGGCGGCGCCGAGCGCCTTGAGTGCTTGTCTTCGCTTCATCGAACGCTTCCTCATTTCGCGGGGTAGAACAGTTGGGGAACGAACAGCGTCAAGGCGGGAATGTACGTGATCAGCAGCAGCACCGCCAGAAGCGCCCACACGTAGGGCACGCATGCGCGGAAGATGCGGATCACGTCCACGCCGGAGATCGCGGACAGCACCATAAGGTTGAGGCCGATCGGCGGCGTGATCATGCCGATCATGAGGTTGAGCGTCATGACCACGGCGAACTGTATCTCGCTCACGCCCATCTTCGCCAGCCAGGGAAACACGATCGGCGCGAGGATGAAGATGATCGGCACCAGCTCCATGAACATGCCTAGCACCAGCATGAGAAGGTTCACGAGCAGCAGCACGGCGTAGACATTGGTCGACAGCTTCAGCATCGAGGACGTGAGCAGCTCGCCCAGGTGCTCCTGCACCGCGAGCCAGGCGAAGATCTGCGAGGCGGCGACGGTCAGCATCACCAGCCCCGAGCCGATCGCCGCCGTGCCGGCAGCGTGCAGCAGCGCGGCGAGCGAGGTGTTGCGGTACACGATCAGGCCCAAGGCGAGCGTGTAGCCGACAGCGATCGCCGCCGACTCGGTGGGCGTGGCGATGCCCGCTACGATGCTGCCGACGATCAGGGCCGGAGCGATGAGCGGCAGGAAGCCGTCGCGCAACGCGCGGACTTTCTCGGCTCGGGTCGCACGCGGCTCGCGCGGGTAATCGCGCTTCTTGCATAGCCACCACGTCACCCCGAACATGAACGCCGACATCAGGATCCCCGGCGCCACCCCGGCCAGGAACAGCTGTCCGACCGAAAGGTTCACGATCGAGGCGAGCAGCAGAAACACGATCGACGGCGGAATGATCGGCCCGACGGTCGCGGCGCACGCAATCACGGCGCAGGCGAAATCCTCCGGGAAGCGCCGCT
>DASYPG010000068.1:0-7147 GCA_036006885.1 Burkholderiales bacterium
GGCTCCGCCGTCGAGCGTATCGTTGCCGCCGAGCGCGTTGATGGTGTCGTTGCCCGCAAGGCCGGCAATGGAGTCATTTCCTTCCGTCCCGGTCAGGGAATCATTACCCGCCGTACCCTGAGTATTGTTGCCACCGCCGCCCTGCCCGATCACGCTGATATCCGTCGCGACGAGGGTTGGCGCGCCGGTGAGATGCGCCACCAGCACGGATTGCCCGGCGCCGTTGCCGTCGGCGTCGTAGTAAAGGTCGCCGTTCGTGGTGTCATAGACCAGGCGGTCGCTCGCGTCCTGGCCCGAGGTCAGGCCGGCGCCCGAAGCGAAGCGCGCGTCGCCTGCCGCGAAGTTCCCTGCGGCTCCGAGCTGCGTGAATGCCGCGTTGTCGAACTGCACGCGGTCGGCGCCGGAGGCGAAATCCTCGATCTCGTCGGACTGGACCCGGTTCGCGCTGTCGTCGGTGGGCACCAGTCTGAAGGCAAATACGTCGTTGCCCGCGCCACCCGTCATCTCGTCCCTGTCGGACCCGCTGATGATGGTGTCGTTGCCTTCCCTCCCATCGACTTGATGCAAACCAAATTCGCTCCCGACGGTAGTGATGATGTTGTTCTGCGCGTTCCCCGTGCCGCGCAAGCCCTCAAACAGCGTCAGGTTTTCGATGCCGTCCGGCAAAACGAAGTCATGATTGGAGAGAACGGTGTCGACGCCGCCGGCATCGACGATAGTGGCTGGAGGCCTACCATCGAAGGGATGGGCGAGCAGGTCATAGGTGTCGTTGCCCAGGCCCCCGTCGAGAAGCTGCCCGGGAATGTCCGGGCCGCCGTTCACATGGTCGATCAGCGTGTCGTCGCCGTCGCCGCCTCGGAGGGTGTCCTGACCGTCGAGACCGTTCAGGGTGTCGTTGCCGGCCAGGCCGGAGATCGAGTCGGGCCCCGGTGTGCCCGTGAGCGAGTCGTTGCCCGCGGTTCCCTCGATCACGTTGGGTCCGCCCTGGCCCGTGACGACGATATCGGCCGGCCGTAGTAACGACACGCCCTGCAGCGTGGCGACCAGCACCGAGGCACCCGCACCACTCCCATCGGCGTCGTAGAAGAGCTGGCCCGTGGTGGTGTTGAAGATGACGCGGTCGTCCGCATCGCGGCCCGAGGTCAAACCCGGGCCTTGCGCAAAGCGCACGTCGTCCGGGAGGAAGTTGCCGGGCGCGCCGAGCTCGGGGAACGAGCGGTTATCGAAGCCGAGCTTGTCGGTGCCCGATACGAAATCGGTCACCCGATCATCTTGGCCGGGGCTCCCCGCGGAGAACTCGAAGAGGTCCTGCCCGAGGCCGCCGGTCAGGGTGTCGATGCCGCCCTGGCCATTGAGTGTGTCGTTGCCGGCTCCGCCATTCAGCGAGTCCGCGATGTTGTTTCCACCGAGCCGATCATCGAATGCATCGCCGACCACCGCCTCGATGCCGGTGAGCGTGGCGCTGCCCGCCCCGGCGTCGCCGCCACCCTTGAGCGTCCCATTGAAAAGATCCACGACGATCGCGCTCTTGGCGAAGCCGCCGAAGTCCAGCGTGTCGAAGCCCGCTCCGCCGTCGATCACCTTGGTGCCGTAGGTCGGAACGCCGCCACCGCCGAGACGAATCAGGTCGTCCCCTGCACCCGCCTGGATCGTGTCGTCGCCGCCACGCGGGTTGAAGAAGTTGTTCCCGGAGTTGCCGACGAGAAGGTTGGCGGCGTTGTTTCCGGTCGCGTTGATATTGCCGGTGCCGGTCAGCGTGAGGTTCTCGAACCCGTCGGCCAGAGCCCAGGTGATGTCGCTCACGACCGTATCGGTTCCGCCCGTATCGGAGAGCACATCGCCGGTGCCGACGATGTAGGTGTCGTTGCCCGCACCGCCCGCCATCGTGTCGGCGCCGCCGAAGCCCTGCAGCAGATCGTGCCTCGCAGTGCCGGTGAGCGAGTTGGCGAGGTTGTCGTTCTGCGCGGTGGAGTTGTCGCCGAAGAGGAGCTTGCTGCCATCGGCGAAGGTGACGTTGGTGGTCGCGAGCTGGAGCTGGCTCACGTTCTGCAGCGTCACGTCCTTGCCCGTCAGCGGGCCGTTCACGACGCCGATGTTGATGTTGCTGCCGACCACCGTCACGCGCAGGTCCGCGGCGGCGACCGTCGTCTGGTCGAAGTTGAGGACGTCTGCGTTCGGATTGAAGACGAGCGACTGCCCGTCGCTCAGCGCGCTGAACTGGAACACTGCCATCGTCTACCCCGCTAGTGGAAACCCGAGCCGCACTCTGCGCCCGCTATGCGGCGTAAGGTGTTTTCCCCTGTAGCCGCTACAGCACAGTGCAAGCTAGACGACAGCCCTTTCAGCGGACTGACAAGATTTACCCTGGTCCTTCCGGCCTAGTCGACCCGGAGCTCGACTTCGCCCAGTCCTTCGACCGAATACTTCACGAAGTCGCCGGGCTTCATGTTCTTGGAGGTGATGATGCTGCCGGTGATCACGACGTCGCCGCGAAGCAGGCCTCGGCTGCGCGCCGAGAGATGGTCGGCGATCCAGGCCACGGAATTGAATGGATGGCCCATCGCGTCGCCGCCGTTGCCTTCGCCCACGAGGCTGCCATTGACGGTGGCGCGCCCGCGCACCGCGGCGAGGTCGAGCGCCTTCCAGTCCGAGACGGGGTAGCCGAGCACCGCGCCCTCGTTCCAGGTGTTGTCGGCGATGAGCTCGAACGGATGTTTTGAAAGTTCGCCATAGTCCGCCTGGCGATCGTCGGCGAGCTCGATCGCGGGCATCACCGCGCCCACCGCCATCGCCACGCGCTCGAAGGTGAACGGCGCATCGGCGGCAGGCAGGTCCTCCTCGAGCAGCACCGCGATCTCGAACTCGACGATCAGGCGCAGGTAGTCTGCCGCGCGGACCGTCGCCGGCGAGCGTCGCAACGTGGACTCGAACATCACGCCGGCCTGGGGCCGGTCCACGCCGACGAAGCGCTGCATCGCCGGGCTCGCGAGGGCGATCTTGTGGCCCGCGAGCGCGCCGCGCTTTTCCGCGCGCAGCGCGACGAACGCGTCCTGGATCTCGTAGGCGGCCTCGCTGGCGTGCGGCGCGAGCTCCGGCGGCAGCGGCCGGAACGGCTCGCGCCGCTCGTGCGCCTCGTGGAGGAGCTGGGCCGCGCGCACGAACCGCGGCTCCGTCATGGGCGCCCGGGGTGCACGTGCCCGCACGCACGGCACAAGCGCTCGCCGGAATAGAACGCCTCGAACAGCGGCGGCAGGTCGGCGACGATGTCCTGGACGTTCACCTCGACGCGGTGGATGCGGGTCCAGCAGCGCGGGCAGTACCACTCGAAGGCATCGTTCACGTCGCGCGGCCGCATCTTCTCCACCACCAGGCCGACGGTGCCCGCCGGGCGCTGCGGGGAGTGCCGGAAGTGCCCGGGGATGAGCAGAATCTCGCCTTCGCGGATCGGGATGTCGCGCGGTCTTCCGTCCTCGATCGCCTTGAGCACGATATCGCCGCGCAGCTGGTAGAAGAATTCCTCGTACGGGTCGTCGTGGTAGTCGCTGCGCGAGTTCGGCCCGCCGATCACCTGGACGATCAGGTCCTCGGCCTCGCGGAACACCAGCTGGTTGCCCACCGGGGGCTTGAGCAGGTGCGCGTGCGCATCGATCCAGCGGCTGAAATTGAAGGCGGAAAGCGCCACGGGCGTTTATCCCGTAGGCATTCTAGAATAGCGCTGCAGCGCTCCAGAGACTATAAGATGAAACTCGACTCCCGGACGTATGCCGACACCCTCGTAATCGCGCCCACGGGCAGGCTGGACCACGACAACTGCGAGGCTTTCCGCGCCGGCCTGCAGCCGCTCCTCGACCGTGCGCTCGCCGGCCGCCGGCGCATCGTGGTCGACCTCTCCGGCCTCGCATACGTGTCCTCGGCGGGCCTGCGCTGCTTCATGCTGGCCGCCAAGCAGGCCGGCACCCAGGGCGGCAAGATCGTGCTGGCAGAGCTGCGCCCCGTGGTGGCCGAGATCTTCCAGATCAGCCGCTTCGACATGGTGTTCGAGCTCTTTCCAACGGTCCGCGAGGCCCTCGCCGCGGTGTCGCCCGACGCGGCCGCGGCCTTCGACCGGGGCTAGCGCGCGGCGATGCGCGTGCGGTTCTGGGGCACCCGCGGCTCGATGCCGGTGTCGCTCACATGGCACGACGTGCGCGACCGCCTGGCTCGCGCGCTCGTCGCCGCGAACGGCCGCGACCTCGACAACATCGAGAAGGCCGCCGCGTTCGTCGAGCGCGAGCTCGACTTCTCCCTGTCGCACACCTTCGGCGGACATTCCTCGTGCGTCGAGCTCGAGCCCGGCAGCGACCAGTATTTCGTCTGCGACATGGGAAGCGGCGCGCGCCCCTTCGGCGCGCATGTGCTAGCGCGCCAGTCGGGCCGGCCCGCGGTGGTCAACATCTTCATGTCGCACATGCACTGGGACCACATCATGGGCTTCCCCTTCTTCGGGCCGGCCTACGTCCCGGGCACGCGGCTGCGGATCTACGGCTGCCACGCGGATCTGGAGCAGGCGCTGCGCCGGCAGCAGGAGCCGCCCTCCTTCCCCGTGCCGTTCGCGCACCTCACCGCGACCATCGAGTTCGTGCCGCTCGTCCCCGGCGAGACGCACGAGGTGGCGGGCGTCAAGGTCACGCCGGCGCCGCAGTTCCATTCGGGCGACTCCTACGGCTTTCGCTTCGAGTGCGACGGCAAGAGCTTCGTCTACAGCACCGACTCCGAGCACAAGCTCGACGACATCCGCGAGACCCAGCGCATCGTCGAGTTCTTCCGCGGCGCCGATCTGGTCATCTTCGACGCCATGTATTCGCTCGCCGAGGCGGTTTCGGTGAAGGCCGACTGGGGGCATTCGAGCAACGTGGTGGGCGTCGAGCTCTGCCAGATGGCGCAGGTAAAGAAGCTCGCCCTCTTCCACCACGAGCCGGCGAACGACGATAGCGCGATCCACCGCATCCTGAGGGATGCGCGCCGGCTGGAGGAGCTCACCCGCCAGGGACGCGGCCTCGAGGTCACCGCGGCCTACGACGGGATGGAGATCGAGCTCTGACCCGCGCGCGAGTCGCAGCGGCCGCCCTCATCGCCCTGCTGCTCGCGCTGGTCGGATGGTCGCCCGCGCCGGTCCAGGCGGTGCGCGAGGCGCTCTTCGACTCCTACCAGCGGCTCCTGCCGCGCGAGCGGCGCAGCGCCCCGGCGACCATCGTGGAGATCGACGAGGAGACCCTCGCCGAGCTCGGCCAGTGGCCGTGGCCGCGCACGCTCGTCGCCGAGCTCGTCACGCGCATCCTCGAGCACGAGCCCGCGGCGCTCGGCTTCGACCTGCTTTTCCCCGAGCCCGACCGCTTCTCGCCCGCCGAGGTTTCGCGCCTGGTGCCGCTGCCCGACGAGCTCGCGCAGCGCCTGGAGCGCCTGCCGAGCAACGACGCCTGGCTCGCGCTGGCGATCCAGGACCGCAAGGTCGTACTTGCGGTGGCCGGCCTGGAGGAACGCGAGCCGCACGGCTCGCCGCCGCTCCGCGAGTACGGGAAGCTGCTCGCGAGCGTGCCCGAGATCGACCGCGCCGCCGCCGGGCGCGGCCTCATCAGCGTCGACGTCCCCGAGCGCCTGGTGCGCCGCGTGCCGCTCGTCGCGCGCGTCGGCGACACGCTGGTGCCGGCGCTCGCGCTCGAGCTCTGGCGCGTGGGCACCGGCGCGCGCCAATTCTCGCTGAGCGACGCGGGCAACGGCCTGCTGCAGGTCGAGTTCGCCGCGGCGGCGGTCCCGGTGCAGCGCGACGGCTCGATGTGGCTGCGCTACAGCCCGCACGACCAGACGCGCTTCGTCTCCGCCTCGCAGCTCCTCGCAGGCGAGGCCGACCCGGAGCTGCTGCGCTCCAAGCTGGTGCTGCTCGGCGTCACGGGGGTGGGCCTGCTCGACTACAAGGCGACCCCGCTCGGCGAGCAGGTTCCCGGCGTGGAGATCCATGCGCAGCTCATCGAGCAGATCTTCGACGGCACGTACCTGGTGCGGCCCGACTGGGCGCTCTGGCTCGAGCTCGCGCTGCTCGCCGCCGGCGCCGGCATCCTCGTCTGGCTCGTGCCCTCGTCGCGGGTGCATACCTCGGTCGGCACCACCGGCGCGATGCTCGTAGCGTTCTTCGCCGCGGGCGTCTGGGCCTTCTCGCGCGGCGTGCTGATCGACGCCGCCTGGCCGGCGTTCGGCCTCGTCATGACGTTCGCGGTGCTCCTCGCCGCCACGCTTGCCGAGGCCGACCGCCAGCGCCGCGAGCTGCGCGAGGCGGCGGCGCGTGCCGCGGGCGAGCTCGAGGCGGCGCGGCGCATCCAGATGGGGCTGCTTCCCGACACGGCCGTGTTCGACGCCGAGCCGCGCTTTGCCCTGCGCGCGCTGGTGCAGCCCGCGCGCAGCGTCGGCGGGGATTTCTACGACTGCTTCAAGCTCGACGAGCGGCGCCTGTTCTTCGTCATCGCCGACGTCTCGGGCAAGGGCATGCCGGCGGCGCTCTTCATGGCGCTCTGCAAGGCGACCATCAAGGCCGCGGTCGTGAGCGCGGGCGCGCAGCCCGCCACGGCGCTGCGCCGCGCAGCCCAGGAGATCACGCGCGACAACCCGGAGACCTTCTTCGTCACGGTGTTCGCCGCGGCGCTCGAGCTCGACACCGGCGAGCTCGCCTACTGCAACGCCGGCCACGAGCCGCCGTACCTGCGCGGCGCCTCGGGCGTGCACCGGCTGCCGACTGCGCCGCGGCCGCCGGTCGGCGTGCCGGGCGCGTTCTCGTTCACCACGCAAACGGTGCGCCTCGCCCCCGGCGATGTGCTCTGCGCGCTCACCGACGGCGTCACCGAGGCGATGAACGAGCGCGGCGAGCTCTACGGCCACGAGCGCCTGGAGCGGCTGCTCGCCTCGCTGCCGCCGGGGGCCGCGCCGGGCGACATCAACTCGGCGGTGATCGAGGACGTGAAGCGTTTCGTCGGCGAGGCGGCGGCCTCCGACGACCTGACGCTGCTGGCGCTGCGCTGGAACTGAGGCTAGCGCGCGGAGAGGCGCGCGCGCACTTAGCGGACGTTGATCTCGACGCGCCGGTTGAGCGGCTCGTCGACGTCGTTCTCGGTCGGCACGA